>JAITXE010000062.1 GCA_031284925.1 Methanobrevibacter sp. | reverse complement strand
AAGATGATTTATCTAATTTAAAACATGTATTTACGACACTCTCAAAAGTGTTGGGTTTCCATTTTCAAGATTTATAAAAACATCCAGAAAATATTGCATCTATGTGTTGATAAAAATGGTTTTTGAAATTGAAAATACCTCCATTTTTACATGACCAACTTTACAAACTACTAAATATTAATATAAGTTAAGTTATATATTCTAATTATTTAATATATATAGTTCAAGAGTTAAAAATGTATCTATCAAATAATATTAGTATTATAAATTATGGAATAGAACAGTGATAAAAATGGCATTTTGTTTAGAAACATATCTACAACAATCAGATGATTATGAAATATTTACAACAAGAGCAGGATTTAAAGAATGTGCTAAAATTATAGAAGAAAAAGCAGTCCAAATTCTCTACATCAATCCAGGTGATAAAGTATTAGGTGCAAGAATTATAGGTCTTCCACCTATCCCAATTGGAGTAAACATTGAAAAAGGAACAATTATTCTCCCATACACTAAACCATGTCATGGAACATCAGTTATTGAAGTTCCAGCAGAAGAAGAAGAGTTTGAGCATCTGGCAAAAATATCCATTAAAAAGAAATAGCTAATAACTTTCTATTTAATATTATTTTAAAACATTTTAAATCTTGAGGAATTTAATGATAAGTACCGTTGTTGGAAGTTACCCACCCCTAAAACAAAATCCATCTAATTTAAAAAATAAGATATTAAACATGATGGGATTATATGATTGTTATAAAATAGCTATTGAACATGTTGTAACTAAACAAATAACAGCAGGAATAGATATAATCTCAGATGGGCAAGTACGAGATAACATGGTTAAAATAACTGCAAATAAGATTTTTGGTTATGAGTTTGAAGGTAATATCTCTAAAATAAACTCTAAACTTAGAAGTAAAAGCTCTGTACCTGATACAGGAGATTTAAAATATGCAATAAATGTAATGAATAGAAAATTTGATGAACTAAATCTATCAAAAAAAGAAAGAAAAAAAAAAGGAATAAAAGGATTAATAACTGGTCCAAACACAATGATTCATTCATCAACTATAGAAAACAAGGTTTATAAAAGAAAAGAAGATGCCATTCTTGATTTATCAGAGGTTTTAATAGCTGAAGCAAGATCACTTGAGATAGAAGGTGTGAAAATGATTCAAATAGATGAACCTTTTTTATCAACTGGACTTGTGGATATGGAAATAGCTAAAGAATCCATCAATCTAATTTCAAAATCGGTTAATGTTCCTCTTGCATTACACTGCTGTGGAGATATAAGTAATG
This sequence comes from Methanobrevibacter sp., assembly GCA_031284925.1. Classification (GTDB taxonomy): domain Archaea; phylum Methanobacteriota; class Methanobacteria; order Methanobacteriales; family Methanobacteriaceae; genus Methanovirga. Next base: position 30,938 of record JAITXE010000062.1, on the reverse strand, counting down.
TCTTAAAAAACCTAATTGATTTTAATGTAGATATTCTTGATTTTGAGTTTGCAGGAAGTAAAAACAATTTAAATGTCATTAAAGATTATAGTGATGATTTAAATAAAATTGGATTAGGATGTATTGATACTAAAAATCAAAAAGTAGAATCTATTAATGAAATAACAACCATTATTGAAGAGGGAATAAATATTTTGGGTTCAGAAAATCTTTACATAGATCCTGACTGTGGAATGAGAATACTTCCCGATGAAATAGCATTTTCCAAACTAAAAAACATGGTTGATGCAATGAAATCAATAAAAAGTTAATTAATGTAATATGAATTAATACTTTTTTTAATTGTATCTAAAAAAATAAGTAATACTTTCTTAAATAATAGTGCTAAAACTATTTATAATGATTATTAAAATATTTAGGTATTGGTTATTTCAGGATTAATGATAGTTATTTTAAAATTAAGAATTATTATATTAAAATTAAAGCTGATTTATTATGAGAATTACTAAACTTCATCCAATTACATATATATTATATTATGTGATTTTAACTGTGTTTGCATTTTTATTTACAAATCCATATTATAGTTTATCACTTGGTATTTTCATAATAATCTTAATAAAAATACAAGGAATACCTAAAGGATTTAAAGTAGCAGTGAAAGGATTCATGATAATGGGGATTTCTATAACTATTATTAATTCATTAATATCATATAAAGGAGATACAAAATTATTGCATTTATTTGGAAATAATTTCATGACTTTTGAAGCGATAATGTATGGTATAGTAGTGGCTTTTAGTTTAATATTAATGTTTCTTGTTTTTAGCTCATTTAATCAGGTAGTTTCATATCAAGAATTACTTTATATTTTCTCAAAGAAATTCCCTGTTGTCTCTTTAATAATGATAATGGCTTTAAGATTCGTGCCTATGTTATCCACCAGGTTAGAAGAAATTATTAAATTACAAAGCTTTGAAAATAAACATCTGAAAAAAGGTTTTGTTAATAAAATAAAGGGTTTAGCAAATAGTTTGGTTACTATGATCTCATGGGCTCTTGAAGAATCAATGATAACTGCTAAATCAATGAAATCAAGAGGTTATAAAACTGCAAAAAGAACAAGCTATTTATCTTATAAAATAAATAGAATTGATATAATATTTATCTCATTTACAATAATGAGCTCTATTTTATCAATCCTTGGTTTAATTTATGGTAATGCAAGAATAGAGTTCTATCCAAGAATAGGATTCTCATTTAGTCAATTTCCATTAGATATTTATTACTGTTCATTTTTATTATTATTACTGCCTTTAATTTATTTAGAATCTAAAGAAGAAATGGTTTGGCATAAAATAGCTACAAAGAATCATAATAGTTAAGGTGTTTATTTTGTCATTAGTTAAATTTGAAAATTTTAGTTTCATAAGTCCCCCAAAAGAAATATTACATGATATTAACCTTGAAATTGAAGAAGGTGACTTTGTGCTATTTTGTGGTCCATCAGGATCAGGAAAAACAACTTTACTATCCCATCTGAAAAAGGAGTTAATACCCGTTGGTAAAGTTAAAGGAAAAGTTACATTTAATTCAATTAATATCAAAGATTTAGATGATAATCAATCAGCAACAGATATTGGGTTTCTTTTTCAAAATCCAGATAATCAATTGGTTACAGATACAGTTATTCAAGAAATAGCTTTTCCTCTTGAAAATATTGGTATGCCAACAGAGGATATAAGAAATCGGATAGCTGAAATGACTGCATTTTTTGGTATTGAAAATATACTTTATAAAAATGTAAATGAACTATCTGGTGGGCAAAAACAATTGGTAAACCTATGTTCTTTACTTGTTCTTAAACCAAAATTATTACTACTTGATGAACCAACATCACAATTAGATCCAATAGCTTCCTATGATTTTTTAACAATACTACGAAGATTAAACGAGGAATTTTCAATTACAATAATGATAAATGAACATAGTATAGATAATATCTTTCCTTTTGTAGATAAAGTAGTGTTCTTAAAAGATGGTTCAATTAAGTACTTTGATGATACCCAAACAACTGTTAAAAATGCAATAAAGGATGATTTATTTAAGTTTTATCTTCCAGATGTTTCAAAAGTGAATTTTTTATTAAGTGAAAAATATCCAGAAATAAAAGATGACGAAATAGCTGTAAGTATAAGAGAAGGAAGAAAAGTATTAAATAAAATAGAAAATAATCTAAAAGTCTTTCCAAAAAAAGAAAAAGTATTATTAACTGATAACTATCCATTTTTTAATAATGAAACAATAATAAGCTCTTCAGGACTTTATTTTGCATATGCAAAAGAACATATAATTTTAAAAGACATTGATTTTTCACTTAAACAAGGAGAATTCATTGGTATTATTGGGGGTAATGGAGCTGGAAAAACAACCTTCATACAGTTACTATCAGGTTTACTAAAACCAATAAAAGGAAAAATTTCAAGGAAAAATGATATTAAAATTGCTTACCTATACCAAAATCCCATAATCCATTTTTCAAAAGAAAAAGTTGTAGATGAACTTTTATTAGATGATGAAAAAGAGTTAAGTGAGGATACAAAAGAACTTATAAAGTTTTTTAACATAGAATATTTATTAAATCAAAATCCTTATGATTGCAGTGGTGGAGAACAGCAAAAGATAGCTATTATAAAAGCAATGATAAAAAAACCAGATGTTTTAATATTAGATGAACCTACTAAAGGATTTGACCCAGTATCAAAGTATAATTTTGCAAAAGAACTCCAAAACCTACAAAGTAATGGATTAACAATAATAATAACAAGTCATGATTTATCATTTGTAGCTAACTATTGTTATCGTTGTATTATGCTATTTGATGGTGGTATTCAAGTAGATAACTACCCTAAAGAAATATTCTCAGAAAATAATTTTTATACAACATTTATAAATAGATTAGTTAAAGACTACATCCCCGATGGAATAATATTAAAAGATATTAAAGAAAAATGGGATTTATGAATAGGATTATTTTATTTTTTTAAATTCAAGTTTTAGAATTCTTAAAATTTAAATTATAAATTTAATATTATCCAAAAATCTTCTCATTATTTTCATCAATTATTTTTTGAAATTCTTTTGATACTTTGTTGTAATCTATTACATCTACTCTGTAAGGCAAATCAGAATATTCAAAATCTGATAAAAGATTAGCTCTTGTTTCAAATTTTAATCCATCACCTCATTTGAATGCAAGGTCTAAATCTGAAAAAAGTTCATGACTTTTTGTTAATCTTGATCCAAAGACTAAAACTTCACAGTTTTTAGTCCGTTTAATATATCTAAAACTATTTCTCTTTCTTTATTTGAAATAGAAATCATGTTTTTTCTCCAAAATTATTAAATTAAATATCTTGAATTTTTTCTTTTAAAATTGAAATGAACTTTTTAAGATATGAATCAAACTCTTTAGCTGTAGTATATGTTTCTTTTGCTATTTCTTCACCATATACGTGGGAGGATAAATTTCGTGGATTGTGAAATTCTTCCCATTTATGAAAATCATCAATAAGTTCATTTTCACCAGTTAAAACCTATTTTTTGTAATTTTTAAATAATACATGATTTTTATAAATGTATCTTATTTAATATTACTAATACTATTTTTTAAATATTAATAAATTTTATACTATTATTTTATAAATAATGAGAATATAGTAATATTTTTTAAAAATATTAATTTTAGTAAAATTTAAAATATTTATAAATTACAAAAAATAGGTTTTAAACTATAATTTATTATAATTTAGTTATATATTTAAATAAATTTCCTTGTACTTTGACCTTTATCTACATCTAAAATAGCTACTCTTTCTGCACATGCTATGCATGGATCAGATGTGGCATAGGTGGCAACTGCATCTGATACTGTTGCAACATCTTTTAGCATGTATTTTGCACAGGAATCAATGTTCATTATACTTGGTGTTCGAATTGAAATGCTTTTTATTAGATTTTCATTAGTTTCAATCATGTATAATACTTCACCTCTTGGTGCTTCATTTCTCCATTCTCCATATCCAGAACCAATTTTACCATCAACTCTAATAGGTCCTTTTGGAATATTATCAATGGCTTGTCTAATTAAATCAATTATTTGTGGGATTTCATTGAATCTATTCATTGTTCTTGCAAAATTATCTCCTTCTTTTCTCCATACGGGTTTAAATTCCAAGTTATCTTTATAAGTATGATGTGATTCTCTTAAATCATGTTTAAGGCCTGATGCTCTCCCAATAGGTCCAACTGCCCTCCCTTTTAAAGCTTCTTCTTTTGTCATTCTTCCAACTTTTTTGGATCTTAAACCTACAAGTGGACCATTTTCAAACATACCCACATATCTATCATGATTTTTCTCTATTTCTTTAAGTTTTTCAAGAATTTGATTTAAATGAACTTCTTTTGCATCCATTCGAACCCCACCAACTACATTCCAACCCATATTAACTCTATTGCCTGTTAATAGTTCAATTGCATCCATCGCATATTCTCTTTGAGATAACATATACATGAACATTGTTTCATGTTCCATTGCTTTAAAGTAGGTTGAATTAGCTAAATAATGGCTTTGAAGTCTATCCAATTCAGCCGTGATAATTCTTAAAAATTGTGCTCTTAATGGAGCCCTAATATTTGATATTTTTTCAATCGTTTCAGCAAATGTTTGTGTGTGTTCATAAGAACAAATCCCACAAACTCTTTCAGCTAAATAAATACATTTCTGCCATGGTTTACCTTCCATGATTTTTTCTATTCCTCTATGAACATATCCATAGTCAATCTCAGCATCAAGAACTTTTTCACCTTGAGTTTTAAGTTTTAACCGTAATGGTTCTTTTAAACCTGGGTGAATAGGACCAATAGGTAGTATCATTTTTTTTCCCTCCCACGACTTGCAATTGCATTAGGAACAATGGTTAAAACAGCATTTAGTATCTCGCTTGGTCTTGGAGGACAACCAGATACTTCTGCTGCAACGGGTATAAAATCAGAAACAGGAGCATGAACCGTTCCTCCTTCTTGATTAAAAACATCACCAGAAATTGGGCAGTTTCCAACACAAAGTACAATTTTTGGTTCAGGAGCTTTGATATAAATCCTTTTTATTTTATCAACCCATTGTTCAGTGACTGCACCTGTAACTAGAATAACATCTGCTTCACGTGGATTGTTATGTATATAAATTCCATACTGTTCAATGTCATACCTTGGAGAATATAAAGCGACTAATTCAACATCACATCCATTACATCCCCCACAGTTTACAATACAAACATGAATTGAACTTTTTCTTACTATATCTTTAAGAGATTTAAACATGATTTTCCTTTTAGATTTTTTTAAATTAAATAATTATTAACTTTAGGGCTATTTTTTCAAAAGATGATAAACTTCTTTTTTGGCAAATTTTAAAACTATTTCATATTCTTCGCCTTTAGCTACCTTACCCAATAATTTAGATTTAAGTTTATTATAATCTTCAGTACTAATTATCTTAAGAACATCGACCAACCAATATAAGCTTAAATCACATCTTAACTTTTCCATTAAAAATTCAGATTTAGCGGACTCGAATGTGGCATGTAAAGCTTCTAAACTTGACATGTCTAAATTATTTATTAATATCTCCTCGAATTCATTAATAGGTATTTCTAATTCTTCAGATAAAGGACTAAGCACATCAACATTCCATCTAAAGCTGTGAATAATTCGAGTTTTCATTAATTCTAAAGAGTTTTCTTTAGTGTTCATTTACATCACTTTAAATTAATTTAGTATAGATTTTATTTTAATGATTAAATATAATTATATTTACTTTTTTAATATATTTAATTTCATAATAATAAAGAACTCAGCCCATAAATCAATGCAGATATTACTATTGCTAAAAAAGTTTCATACCTACCATACCCAGGTCTCATCCCAATTACAAAGGCAATTAAAAATAATCCAATACTTATACTAATTATGGGATTAAGTATAAAAATTAAAAAATTGAAGTTTATTAGAAGTATCCAACCCACAATAGCTATTATTAAAGCCAAAATATCTATCTTATTATAGATAAATACTTCTCCATGCTGCTTATAACTAAATAGGAGTCCTCCAATAGATCCTATAATAAAAGATATTAAATAGATAAGATACACATTTTCGCTCATTTAAACCTCGTTAAAATTATTATTTTTAAATCTAAATTATTAGACTGGTTTATATAAATATATAAATGATATGATTATAGAGATTAATGCCACAAAAAATACAATCCTTTCCAGATTTTCAGCTATATGATTATATTTAGGATATGCTTGCAGTAATACTAATATTGAAAGAATAATTCCTAAGATTATAATAGGTAAAATTTGAATAGAATTCATTAATGTAACTACTATACCAAGTACAATAATTCCCATAGCTACAAATGATGTTAAAATTATGAGATTTCTTTCTTTATTCATATTATCAAATTCTCAGCTAATTATTATCTTTTAAATAATTTATTTTAACTTATATTTTTATATACAATTAATGTTATTATTTTTCTAGTTAATTAATATATTTGTTTTTTTATTAAAATTAGTAAAATACAAATAATGAATTATTTTTCTATTAAAACACAACAAACATTAACAATAAAGAACCTACAAATCCCAGAATAGCTATTGAAATTTGAGACATTACAGAGTGATTAGGATTTAATATAGGTGTTGTGGCATTTATTAATCCTATTAAAAATGCAATAACTAACATTCCTATTGTGTATGATAAAAACGATAAATTCCCAAAGAATATGGTTAAAAATACCCATGAGAGTATATACCATGATATAGACTCAGATAACATTATATATCCCCTTAAAAGTCCAAAATGTTCTGTTTCATATCCTGAAATTATATCCTTTCCTTTTGTAATCCCAAAAGGAGAGTAAGGAGACTTAGAAAGTATTAAAATGAATAACACAATAGCTACCAATGGAAGTTTAAATATTAAAGGACCATTAATATCTTGATAAGCAACAATGCTACCAATGTTCATTGAACCTACTTGAAGATATATAATGGCAATTATTGCAAATAATGGTAACTCTGATGATGCTGAGAAAACCGCTCTTACACAACTCATTTTCCCATAAGGTGAACCAGATGATGAACCAGAATTATGCTCCACAATCTTATAAACAGCATATATTGCAAATAATAATAGAAGTGATCCATGATTAACTGGACCAATAATAACAGCTGCTACCCAAATACTACATAAAATAACTGTTATTGAAATATAAAATGGCATCGAAGATGTTCTTGGAATCCCAGTTTCTTTAAAGAAGAATTTCAAAGAATGAAGAAAATGCTGTATAATTGGAGGACCAGGTCTAAGTTGAACCCTTGCCATGACTTTCCTATGAAATCCTAACAGAATACTTCCAAAAAGAAAGGCCACCATAACATTCAGAATTATATCTGCCATTAAATTCATATTATCACATATAAATAGTTTAATTATTTAATTACTAATATAAATTATATGAATATTAAATTAATATCCAATAAATGGTTCTTGCACTCTACCTTCTTCTTCATCTTTTTTAGGTTTTGCCATTGTTATTAACCCAAATGAAAGAATAAATAATGGAATAAAGACAATAGCTATTGTATAAACAATCCAAGCTACAGGATTAAATAGTAACGAATATAATATAAATCCTGTTGATATAACAAATAATAAATATCCATATTTAACTAATGTTCTCATATTAACACCAATATTTTCTAAATTCCCTTAATATTTTAATATTTTATATAAATTTGTTTTTTGTTTTATATAAAACTTTTTGTTATTAGTTTAAGCTTTTATGAAAATTTTTATTAATCAAGCTAAATTATTTCAATATTTAATAAAATATCAAACCCATTAGTTATTTAGAAATTATAATTCATTGATAACATCATTTAAATGATTTGCATAAATTTAATATTTTCTCCAAGCCCTTTAAGATATATATTTACTTTAAATCTTTTATTCTCAAGAATTGATTTCCAAGAATCCTCATCATCAGATGCCATATCATTTTCAGCATGATCACCAGCAACAAGCATAAAAGGAACTAAGGTTATTTCTTGAATATTATCATTTTTTAAATTAACAATAATGTCTGTGATTTCAGGAAAAGATTCAACAGTTGCCATATAAATATTTTTAATCCCATTTTACGGGCAACATACTCTAATTGGAAATAAGCTGAATTTTCATGATGGGTTGTTCCATGACCCATGAGAACAATAGATGAATTATCTTCTATTTTTGGAAGTTGATATTTTAAAGCTTCAATTGCATCAAAGTAATCCTTATTATTAAATAGTGATGGTCTTCCAATTTCTATCTTATCAAAAACATTGCTAAAGTTTAAAGTAGCAGATTTTATCTTTTCATATTCATCACCATAGATTATATGTAACGGTTGAATATAGATTTCATTAAATTTTTCATCCCTCATTTTCTTAAGAGCATCTTCAACTGTGCCAATATGGAGATTATCCTTTTTTTTAGTTTCTTAATTATTATATTTGAAGTAAAAGCTCTTCTAACATCATAATACTTAAATTTAGTGCCGATAAAATTTTCAATAGCTTCAATGCAATTTTCAAGTTGTTTTTTATAAGTTGTTCCAAAATTTACAACTAATATTCCTTTTTTAAGCATTTAATATCTCTCTCATTAAACTTATATCAATTTCTTAAATAATTTTAAAATTAAATATTAATTATAAAAGAATTCAGCGATTTAAAGACTCCTGTTGCAGTTGTAAAAAATGCACTAAGAGAATTTGAAGAAATCCAACTTTACACTCTTGAAAATTTTGAGGATAGGAATGTTGATATGTCTTCAATAATTATTATAGGAAATAGTAATAGTTTCATTAAAAATAATAGGTTTATAACTCCACGAGGATATAATCTAAATTAATAAAATAAGTTCTCTAAGAAAAGTATTAATAGTGTATTTTTGATAGGGTTGATTTTAGGAACAAAATAAAAAAAAGAGTTATAATCTTATTTGAAAACTCATTAACAAGGAATAATTAGATAATAAAAAACCAGATATAATAACTCATTGGCAAACTTAATATTTGCACCTTTTCAGTTAATTGCATTGATTAATACTTCCATTAACTTGCTGATTTAAATATTATTGTATAAATATAATATCAAAATAATACTTTACTTATAGATGAATAAAGAAAATTGCATAGCTTATGGATTCTTTTTTTATCTTCTTTTTCAGTTTTACCTTTAAAATAAATTTAAGTAAAATAAATTGTCTTATCTAACTTACAATAAATAAAAGTGATTCTAGAACCTGATCGATTCCCATTATGCATTTTTTCACGATCAAATCCTTTAACTATATAAGTGTCACATTTAAAAGCATTACCCCAATCAAAAATCCTATCATGACCATGTTCATGTTCAGACACTTTTTCATGTTCAATAATACCTGCTTTAAGAGATTTTTCAAACCGTTCAAAATCAGTTTCTAAAGACACACACTTTTTTGAAGTTTTTTAAACTCTTTTTTAAACTTTTTATCATATTTGCATTCACATATCATCATATTCTTTTACAGAGAAATCATCAGATATATAAAAAACATGACGATAATCCATAATCTCATTATCTTTAGCAACCCATCCATGGCATATCTCCATGAGAATAATCACTTATTTGCTAGCACTCGTTCCACTTACTCGTTTAATAACAGCATCAATTACATCTTTTTCCTTTTGATTTAAGTATTGCATCTTAGGAATAGTTAATAATGTGTAATCATAACTTTCAAAAGCCTCTGGGAAAGATGACTCTTTACTTTCTTTTATTTTTCCTTCTTCGATTAGTTCATCCTTCACCTTTAAAAAATGTTTCGGAAGTGGACCTCGTGGAAACTTAATATATTCTTCACCTGTGATTGATTCTTCATATAGTTCATAAAAATTAAAAGCTGAAAAATAAAGAATTTTATTGAAAATAACTCTTCCTAACTTATACTTTGAGAACCATATTGATGAATAAAATATACAACATAGTTTCTTTCATTCTCATCAATCATCATAATTAATTTCTCCATAATTTATATTTAGTAATAACTTATCTTACTTTTCATATAAAGTTTACTTTTAACTTATAAATGTTTAATAAATACTATTAATTTAAAAGAAAATTAATCCTTAAAACCTAATTTTTTCTTTAATATTTTAATAAATTTAAATTCTTTTTCATATTCTGGAGAATTTCCATAACCACAGTTAGGACAATGAACAGTAGAACAGTTACTTTTTCCACAACCTTCACAACTTCTCCCTACTTTATCTTCATCAAATTCATATCCACATATACGACACTGCAATTAATTCACCTATTAAACTTTTCTATATTAAATCCAAATCTTTTAAGCATTTCTCAACATCTTTTTCGTGTTCACTTGTTAGTCCTGCTAAAGGTAACCTGACCTCACCAACATTTTTCCCCATGAGATTGAGTGCATATTTAGTTGGAACAGGATTTGATTCAATGAAGAGAACTTTCATAAGATCATATAATTTAAAATGTAATTCTAATGCTCTTTTAGCATCCCCTTTTAAAAAAGCATTTACCATCTGTGATGTTCTATATGGATCAACATTAGCCATCACACTAACCACTCCTTTTGCACCCACAGACATTAAAGGAAGTATTAAATCATCATTTCCAGATAATATGAAAAATTCATCTAAGTTTTCATCAAGCAGGGATTTTTGGATTTTAGATGTTTTGTCAATGGATGGGTTGGCCTCTTTAATTCCCACGATATTGTTAAGTTTTGCTACTTCTATAATGGATTCCACACCCATATCTGATCCTGTTCGTGATGGAACATTGTATAATACAATAGGAATATCTGCAGCATTATTAATTTTAGTGTAATGTTTAATTAACCCATGTTCTTGGGGTTTATTGTAGTAAGGGGTGATAACTAAAGCAAAATCTGCACCAGCATCACGAGCATGTTTAACTAACTCTAATGATTCATTGGTGGAATTACTGCCTGCACCAGCAAATGTAGCAACTCTACCATTTACTTCATCGACTAAAATATTTATCAATTTTTTTTGTTCATCATTATTAATTGTAGCTGATTCTCCAGTTGTACCAGCAACCAGCAAACCATCAACCCCCTTTTCAATTAAAAAATTTATATTTAACCTAAAACATTCCTCGTTAACTTCATTATTTGCTGTAAATGGTGTAACCATTGCTACAGCTGTACCTTCAAATTTCATTTTAAAACCTCTTTAACAAGTTTATAAGCTTTTTCACCATCATTCCAATCAACAAATAGTATAATAGATGTTTGTGATGAGGAAATCTCAACTATATTAATATTATTCTCTCTTAATGGTTCGGTAATATCTGAGATAATTCCTGGAGTTTCAATAAATTCAGGACTTAAAAAAGTTAACATAGCTATTTTCCCCCCAATTGAAAGTGAATTTAGAGTGTTATTTTCTATTACATCTGAATGGAGCATGCGATGTGCATCAATTACATCTTTCTTATCTACAAATATTGTAATTGAATTTTTACCCGTAGATATTCCATATATATTTATTTTATTTTTTGCAAGTATGCTTGTAAGTTCTGCAAGTAATCCATGACTTTTAAGAATGTCCGCACCAACAACAGATACAACTGAAATAGGCTCAGGATGTAGCATAAATGAACTTACCATTTTTCCTTCTGAAGGACCTACAATTAATGTTCCATCATCAGAAAGACTACCAGATTTATAAGAAATAATTTTAGCATCAAATGATGAGCTTTTATATTTTAATGAATTAGAGTGTAAGACTTGATTACCATGAATAGATAAATCAATCATTTCCTCTACTGAAATTTTATCTAATTTTTTAACATTTTCAAGTTTATTAGGATCGGATGTCATAACCCCATCCACATCTGTGACAATAATCGCTTGATTAGCATTTAAACTATTAGCTAAAAAAAATGCAGTTGTATCACTACCACCTCTTCCAAGCACTGTAATATGACCACTTTGAGATTTTCCTAAAAATCCACAAACAACAGGAATAATCCCCTGTTCAACTATATTTAATAATTTTTGAGATTGCTTAACAGATTTTTCAAAATCGATGTTGGATTCTATGAATTTATTGTTAGTTAAAATAGGCCATAACTCACTAAAAGGATCAATACGAACTGATTTAACTCCTAAAGATTCAATAGCTGAAGAAACAATCCTAACACTTGTCATTTCACCCATTGAAAATATTTCAGCTTTTTGCTTATCACTAATATTACCTCTGGTAGAATCATGCATGATTTTATCTAATTCATTGGTTGTTTTGTTAATAGCGGAAACCACAACGACAATCTTATTCCCATTCATATACTCATTTACAATGGATTGAGCCGCTTTTTTTATTTTTTCTCCATCACCAATTGAAGTTCCACCAAATTTAGCCACTATTAACTCCATAATTTTTCACCTTATAAATTAATTCTTTTTATAAATTTCCTATTATTTCTATAAACTACTCAAATATTAATTTTTAATAAATTTATAAGAATTTTCAGCAAATTATTAATCTTAACAATCACTTAAAAGTGAAGTATAATTACTATTTCACATTAAGTTATAATATATAGTTAAATTATTAAAATAATTAATTATATAATATGGAACTTTTAATAATTAAAATATGAAAATTATAGTATGATTTTTAATATAATTATAATAAATACATTTAGTATATAATATAATTTTTTATATTTGAGAATAAGTTTAAGTAATTAAAAACTTTTCAAAAATAAGAATATTAACTAAAAAATCCTAATGGTGTAGAAATGAACTTTCCATTAACTAGAATGAGAAGACTTCGACAATGTCCTGAAATTAGAGAGATGGTTAGAGAAACAAAACTTAATAAAGAGGATTTAATATATCCACTTTTTATTAAGGAAAAAAATGGTCAAAAAGAAGAAATAAAAACAATGCCAGATGAATATCGTTATTCTCTTGATGATGGTATTTTATTTGCCAAAGAACTTGAAGAAAAAGGACTTAAATCAATTATTATATTTGGTATACCAAATACCTCTTCTAAAAATGAATTAGGATCTCCTGCATATGATGACAATGGAATTGTTCAAAAAACCATAAGAAAACTTAAAGAAGAAACCAATCTTGTTGTAATAAGTGATGTTTGTTTGTGTCAATACACAGAAAATGGACATTGCGGAATTACTAAGGGAAATAAAGTTATGAATGATAAAACATTAAAATATTTATCTAAAATTGCAGTATCTCATAGTAAAGCTGGAGTAAATATTGTAGCTCCTTCAGATATGATGGATGGTAGAGTTTTAGCTATTAGAGAATCTTTAGATAGTTATAGGTTTGAAGATGTTTTAATAATGTCTTATTCTGCTAAATATGCTTCTTCTTTTTATAATCCATTTAGAGATGCTGTATCCTCTACCCCATCATTTGGAGATAGGAAATCCTATCAAATGGATCCAGCAAATGCCCATGAAGCTATTAGAGAAGCTGAGTTAGACTTAGTGGAAGGTGCAGATATTTTAATGGTGAAACCTGCTTTAGCATATTTAGATATTATCAAAACATTAAAAGATAATTTCAATCTTCCAATAGCAACATACAATGTAAGTGGTGAATACAGCATGCTAAAAGCAGCCATTGAAAAAGGTTATTTAACTGAAGATTCAATTATGGAATCTTTATTATCTATTAAAAGAGCAGGAGCAGATTTAATAATAAGTCATTTTACTAAAGATGTCTTAGATAAGTTATAATCTCAGATGTGTTAAACCATGATAAGTCCTGATGATGTAGCTAAAATAGCTCAAATATCTTCTGTATTAGAAGTAAGTGGTTATCCTAAACCAGGAAATGTTCATAGAACTCGTGATTTTCATGACATGATCTTTGAAGACTTTTTAATTAGTGGAATTGTTATTGGAAATGTTGTTAAAGAAGCATCAAAGCATGGTTATGAGATTAATCAAAGCAAAAAGTATGATAATGCACAAATAGGTAAATATATCTTAAAAGCAGTTAAAGAAACTGATAAATGGATAGCTAACAATACCAATCTTGGAATTGTTATGATGATAATTCCAATAGCTATCTCTGGAGTTATGAGTAATAATCTAAAGGAATTACGAAATAATATAGGATTATTAATGAATAATACCACACCATTTGATGCTGTTTCTCTTTATAAAGCTATAAATATAGCTAATGCTGGGGGAATGGGAAATCAAGATGAATTTGATGTGAGTAATGATAAAGCTCAAGATAAACTTTTATCTAAAAAACAGAGCATGTATGATGTTTTAAAAATTTCTGCTTCATGGGACTCTTTAGCAAATGAACTTACATCTAAAATGCCAATAACCTTTGATATAGGATTTAAAACATTTACTAACTACAGAAAAACTTATTCAATTAATAATTCCACAGTTTTAACATTTCTAAGAATATTATCAAATGTTCCAGATACTTTAATTTCAAGAAAATATAGTAAAGAGAAAGCAGAAGAAATTTCTATCTTATCAAAAGAATTGTTAGAATGTGATGATTTCTTTACTTCTTCTTTTAACAGAAAACTTAAAGAATTTGATGATTTTCTTTTTGAAAATAAATTAAATCCAGGTACAACTGCTGACCTAACAGCCTCTTCAATAATGATAAGTTATTTAAATGATTTTTATGATAAATAAAATGATTAAATAGTTTATCACCACATAATTGTTTTCAATATTTGTGAAACTGTAAATTTAAGTCTGTTCTTCTATTAAAAAGTTATAATTTCATCTAAAAAAATAGTTATAAAGATGCAGAACAATGTTTTTAATTGATGAAATATAACTTTTTTAGATATCTCTCACTAATTAATGTTGGTTTGATGCAATTTTATTCTATAATGATGATAATTAACAGAAAAGCAATTTAATAGATTGATAATTTAATATTTATCAGATTAATTTTAATATTAGAATGTTTCCATTTATCTTTATACTATTCTTAGCTGGAAAACTTTGCATATTATTACTTTGTTTTAATGCTTCTTGATATTCTTCTGGATTAATTAACTTAAATTTTAATCCTTGATTATAAAAAAAATGAGTTAATCTTGAATTCCTATCCCACCCATCATCCCATTCGAAAAATGATTTACCAATAACATCCCCTTTAATAATTTGATTACTTTCAAATGTTCTCATTCCTATTACTGCTAACTTATAATCTTCTGTGTTTGTAATGTTAACATTATTAAGAAAATCTTTTATTTCACTTAATAATGCGATTTCTTGTTGAAATTGTGCTTCTTCAGTCATTGCAAAATCAGATGTGACTTTCATTTGACCCATACAAAGAATTAGAATTAATATAATCGATATTTTCTTCAGTGATTTAATAGATAGATTAGATAAAAAAATAACTACTAAAAAAAATAGTGCAATGGGTATAGTAGGTACATAGACTCTTGCCACAACATTAGCCATTAATAATAATGGGAAGATACACATGAAATAAATGCCTATAATGGAAATAAAGGAGATTATTAGATTTTCATTTCCAATTTTCTTCTTAGTAATTTTCTGATTGAATATTATAATAATACAAAAGAGTGATAAGAAAGTCAGAGCAAATAAAAAGAAATTATTATACTGAATAAAATATTGTATAAATAATTTGCTAATGGCATATAAATAATCTTGAAAGCTCACCCCCCCAATAATAAACATATTATCCATATAAGAAGCATGTTTTAATTTCAGAATCCAAAGTACAGAATATGCAATTATTTTATTCATAATAATACTTGTTATTAAAACCATGACACAAATTAGTCCTTTTTTAATATATACCAATAGACTCTTATCTTTAAACATTAGATAAAGTATTATCATTGAAAGAACTACAAATGCAAATATTGTTGACTGATATATAGAAAATGCAAAAATAGTAAGAATTATGCTCGTAAATAAAAAATATGATTTTCTACTTTCAAAGTACAATTGAATCATAATTATCCCAATATATAAAATACAGAAAGAGAATACAACTTCAACACTTTGAAGAATAAAGTTTGTTTGCTCGATAATTAAAGGAGAGGTTAAATAAATGAAACTTCCAAGGAGCAAATAATGTTTTTTGACTCCGGATCGCCAAAAGATATAACAAAGAATAATAGTACTTACTGCCAAAAGACTATAAGTTATTAAATTAATAAATGTAACATTCACAACCATTCCAAATGATGAGAAGATTTTAAGAAAAGAAAGACCCCATCTGTCTATTCCAATCCAGTATATTATTAGTTGATATGGATTAAGCATTATTGCTTCAGTATCTATTGAATAATTATAAAAGAAAAGTTTGGGGGCATAAGTTAGTATGGTTATAAAAGGAATGAAGAACAGTAAAATTTTATTTTTTAGATAAAAATCATTGACTCTCTCTCTCTCTCTTTAATTAATATATTATTATGCATTTTATTTCCTCATTTCTTTTATTTTTCTTGATTATTATGAAAATAGTTGTTTATTACATTTCTTGAGAATAATCTTTAAAGTAAAATAAAATATTAATAAATGATTTTTAAATAAAAAAATATGAAGTCCCGCCTGCCGGACTTGAACCAGCAACATTTGGATCTACAGTCCAACGCTCTGCCAAATTGAGCTAAGGCGGGAAATGGGACCACCCGGATTTGAACCGGAGTCTCAGGCTCCCAAAGCCCAAAGGATCGACCAAGCTACCCTATGGTCCCAAAATATGGATTATATCTAAATAAATTATTTTAATATCATATTAGAAAATCTATTATTTATATATTATCTATCTAATATGAAATTGTTTGTGAAAAAAGGTTTATCATGCTATTATTATAATGAATAAAGATATTATAACCAATATAAAGCCCCGGATGGGAATTGAACCCACGACCACGGGATTACAAGTCTCGCGCTCCACCAGACTGAGCTACCGAGGCAATACAATCCTTCCATAATATTAAATTTTTCAACATTTTAATATTAAATTTTTTTATTTAAATACTTTGCTATAAAAATAATATAAAATTATATTAATAATTCATTTTTTCAAGTTTAATAAACATGTTATTTTTCTAAATCCTTAGTTTTATTAATTTATTTACCCATAACTTTTAGCTAATTTTAGATTTACTATTGGAGCATTAATACTATTACTTACACTATCATTAATAAATTTGGGTGTTAGTTTATTATGAATCTTAATATCTATTTTTAAGATTAACTCTTATCTCATTTTATTAATATGTATATTTATATTCTTAATCTTTTTAAGATTAAATTTCTTAACCTTAAAAAATTTGGAAGTATCTAATATTCTTAATGCAATAGGAATGTTATTAGTATTAAACTCAAGTATTAATCCTTCCCCTAATTCTAAAGCATTCCATGACCATGTTCATGTTTTTCCCTTATTGAAAGCATGTCATGTTCAGAATAATAGTTAAAATAACTTTTCATTGATCTATTCTTTATTGATTTATTATCATTTATATCATGTATTATTATTAAAACATTTATATAATATGGTTTTCACATGTTATATAATGATTTAAATATATTTTGATGGGTTATTATTATGGATGTGTTAGGATTAAATTTAAAATTTTTGATCATATGATGTTTTGAATGTTGAATCATTTAAGACATTCATTCTATGATAATAACGATACTATATTAATTATAAGAAAATAAATTTCAAATTTTTTTTAATAATTATTTAAATAGTGATTTTAAGGGAATATAAGATAATTCTATGAAATTATTGATTATCTATAACTTTCTTTAGGTATTTATCTATGGAAATTATTAAATTGGAATTCTCAAATTATTAGAATTATTAAAAAAATAAAATATTAAAAGGATAAAATAATTAGTAATGATTTTAAATTATTTGAATTTGTCTTCATTAAATATCAATAGTATGGGAAATTATCTCTCAGATGAATATTTAAATCTTCTTAATAAAAGATATTTATTTGATAAGGATAAAATTGCTTCTGGGGGAGGGCGAGTATTACTAAGATATATCCTTAAAAATGATTATGGGATTGAAGATTATTCTATTTCTATTGATAGTCAAGGCAAACCATTTTTAGATTCTCATCCAAATATTCATTTTAATATATCGCATAGTGGTAAATTGTTTTTGTTGGGGTTTCTAATAAAGCTATTGGGGTGGATATTGAAAAAATTGATGATTTAGAATATAACAGGTTGTCTAATCATTTTTTCATTTAAATGAATATGAAACAATTATGAGTAGTAAAGATCCAATAAGTACTTTCTTTGAAATTTGGACTGTTAAGGAGAGTTATGTAAAAATGAAAGGAACAGATATTGTAGTAAATTTAGATTCATTTATAGTTAATTTGGGTGAAAAAATTAGTGTTATAGATAATTTTATTAAAACAAAAGGGAATTTGAAAACATGGAATATATTAAATAACCATTATTGGATGGCAGTTTGTTCAGATAAGAAGTTAATAGAAAATCCAAAAGAAATTCACTTATTTGATATGATTAATACATTAACTTAATATTTCAAGAGGATTATATGAGTGATAAAGAAGTTAAAATGATTCCATACAGTACACTTGATTTTGTGGATTTATATGAAACTCGTGCTGTAAGACAATCAAGAGGAAGTAGTTATGGTAAGAAAGGATTTAGAACTTATTCTGAACGATCAGAATCTCATCAAGAATGGAGACATCTTGGAAGAGGAACATTCACTATTAATGGGGATAAATGTTTTTTCGCATGTGGGGGACAATCAAGAACCATTGAGCATAAAAAAATAAATCAATTATTATATTATAATAACATTCCCGGAATTGAAATTAGTGTTAGTAATCATCAGAAAACTATGAAATTTCTCCTTCCTGGACAAACAATAGAAGATGGGCAAATATTAGCTGATGCAATACTTCATTTAAAATCAAGTGTGATTCTTACAGAAGTTACATGTAATCCAAGGAAATCTGGTGGTTGTTATATTGCTACTTTTGTATATGGGGATTATGATGCAGAAGAAGTTTTAGTTTTAAGAGAGTTTAGAGATAATACTTTATTAAAAAATATTTTTGGTAAGTTGTTTGTTAGTTTTTATTATAAAACAATTCCATTTTTAATTCAACAATTTGGATCTAAATTCTTTAAGAAAAATAGTAAAAAAATACTTGATAAAATTGTGAAAATACATTAAGTAGATGATAAAATGAATGATCCATTAATTATTGGTAATAAAAAGTTTTCGTCACGATTTATTTTAGGTTCTGGTAAGTTTTCATTGGATATGACAGCTAAAGTTATGGGGGCTTCAGGTGTGGAAATGGCGACAATGGCTATTCGGAGAGCTAATCCTGATGGTGAAGGTAATATTATGGATTATATACCTAAAGATCTTGTATTTTTACCAAACACATCTGGAGCAAGAAACGCTGATGAAGCAGTTAGGTTAGCTCATTTTGCAAGGGAATTAACTGGTGGAGATTTTGTAAAGGTGGAAGTTATTAGGGATTCTAAATATTTACTCCCTGATAATTATGAAACTATAAAAGCAACTAGATTATTAGCTGATGAAGGATTCATCCCAATGGTATATATGATGCCAGATTTAAATGTGGCGAGGGATCTAGAAAGTTCTGGCGCAGGAGCTGTTATGCCACTTGCATCACCTATTGGTAGTAATAAAGGGCTGCTTACAAAAGATTTTATAAAAATACTTGTCGATGAAATTAATGTTCCTATTATTGTGGATGCAGGTATTGGTTCTCCTTCACAAGCATGTGAAGCCATGGAAATAGGTGTTGATGCTGTAATGGCTAATACTGCAATAGCTACAGCAAATAATATTGTTCAAATGGCTGAAGCATTTAAATTAGCTATTAAAGCTGGAAGATATGCTTATCTTGCTGGTTTAGGAAGGATTTTAAATTTTAAAGGGGAAGCATCAAGTCCCCTTACTGGGTTTTTAAAGTAGGGTTACTCTAATTCGAATAAATATTTTCTTGAATAAATGGCATATAACCCTAAAACCCAATGCATTGTTTTATATTATAATTAAAAAGATATATAACCCTATCATATTCATCCATTTCAAGTATATTAACAAATTCACGACATTCAATAGTCATTTTATTAAATAGATTAATATTTTTCTATATTTTAGGAAGAACTTGTTTTTTATATTTACTCATATCATTTATGGAAGTCATATCTTCAGCAAAAGAATTATTTCATCATCCTTTAATATGTTTGCATGAATCTTGTTTATTAATGCCTCATATATTAATCCTAATGCTTTGAATATTATAAATTCTATGCAGTATAATCCTTCTTGCTATTGGCTAAGACTATGATGCTTATTATTCAGCATATTATTCTAATTTAATAGTATCATTGATTTCTAATTTTCAATAGTTTGTTTCATTTTTGGCAAATGCCTGTTGCCTATAATTGCTTATATCATCTAATGCTGTTATTGCATCTGTAAATGCTGTTTTTAATGCCTCTGGAGGAATCATTGCTTCCTAACTTTGTCTCTGTATTTCTGCCCCTTGTTCTTTTAACATACGACTTGTAGATTATATAATATCTGTAGTGGTTTCATTTAATGTTTGGATTTTCTTAAGAACTATTTTTTGATTATATACTAACATTACAGCTGTTGTAATGCAGTTATTGTTACATTTTTAGCTCTGTCTATTCCATTAATCAATACTTTATTATTTTGTCTGACTACATTTAATGAAACGATTCCTTGTTGATTGACACCTATCATCTGATCCATATCCATAATATGTTGTCTTAACGGGAATAAAACTTTTCTAACCTATCTACCATTATAAACTTTAATATACTATAAATATCTCCAAACATTATTCTTCCTCTTTTACTATTTTTGTTCTTTTATCACTCCAACTTGCTACTTTAAAGAATATTAATGCTAATATCACATAATAAATACCTTCTAAATACTGTACGCTTTGCTGGGTCACGTATTGTGCACTATTTGAACTTACACAACCCAAACTTATGAGTAAACATATTATTCCTCCTAATATTCCAAATATAAAACCTATACTTTCTAAAAATCTAATATTTTTGTCGTTCATTATATCTTCTCCTTAATTTCCTCTAATATTTCTTCAAATAATTCCTGTAATATCTTCAATTGCTCTTCATCATAATCATCTAAATCAATGGTTTTGATAAAGTTCGTAATAGTTATTGGCTCACCCATATAGTAGATATTGCTCATATTACATCTCTCATCTCAATAATAAAACAATTATTATTAATACCATCATGATATTATTCTTTAGTCTTGAACTCATTATTCATCTTTATATTTCTATTATGGAAATATTTAAGTCTTTTGCGAAAATATTTAATTTTATTTATATATTATTTCAATTAATTTTTTAGATAAACTGGAATCCTATTAATAGCTATTCCATCTTCAACGCCTGTTCTTGCACTTGCCATCATCATATTTAATTCATTTTCATTGAGTATTAAATGTATAGTAAATAGAATAGCTATAACAAATGATACAATTAAAAGAAATTCAATTGATAATTGACCTTTTTCTTCTGTAAAAAACATTTTAAAGCAAACCCTCCCTATTTTAGAAATGAAAATTCTTATTAATTTTTTTTCTCATATATCATTGCAAATTAATATGGTTTTAAATATAGAAAATTCATGATTTAAAACTCTTAATTCTAATTATATTAAACTATTTAACTTATTTACAATGATAAGAGTTTTTAATGAATAAATATAATTAAAAAAAGTCAGTAGTTTTCTCGTCAACTATTTTTTCACAAAAAGAATATTTATCTGTATTAATTATAAGATCAGGTAATTAAAAAATAAATTTCATATTAGAAATTATCAATTTAAAGAACATTAAAAAAAAAAAGTAATGGTATTATTGATTGATGGTTGGAAACATTGTAGGAAGAACATTTAAAATATTAGATAAAGTTAAAAATAATTTAAAAATGAATTAAATATGCTAATTTTTAACTCTCAATCACTGTTTTTGCTTGTTTATCATGAAATGCGATGGCTAATAAGATAATTCTTATAATATATCTTTTTATTTGACTTAAATAAATTAATATCTATTTCTTAAATTATAAATAGTTATTATTAACTATCAAAAAATAAATAATTCTATATTTAGAAACTTTGATATAAATCGATGATCTTCACAAAACCATCATAATTTTTTAACCGTAACCCCATTCTTTTGATTTTTATCTATTGAACTTAACATGTAAGTACATCCCAGAATAAAGTTTTATTTGACTTACTCTTTTCAGTGTTTTTATTAAAAAGGTTTATTGGGTAAATAATCTCTCTTGTTTTCTTATTATTAAATTCTAGAAATAAATTATTAGAATCAACGATTATTATATAATCATGTTTATCTATTTTTTCAGGTAGGGAAAATTTTATTGAAAAAGGAGTCTATGTTTTGACTTACTTGGTTAAAATAGTTTGATACCTTTTTAAGGATAAATTTGCCTTGAATATTTTCATCTAAATTTGATAAAGTATTAAATTGTGATTGAAATAATCCAAGAATTAAAATAGCTATTTGTTATAACTGAAAATATAAAGAATAAGAAATCAAGTGAAGCTATTGCTTTTAAGTCAAGTTCATTAAATAAGCATCTTTTTTTTAATCTTGAGTGAAAAATATAGCTCATAGATATTTAATTTAAAAATACTCACTTAAAAACATGACTTATAGATGAAAAAATTATTGTGTTTTATTTAAAAAAGTATTAAATGAAAAATAATATTCATTGATTATCATTATTATCTGTTTCATCATTTTTAAAACTTATATCTTTTTTAATGATTGGAATATCTATCTTTTCTATATCATTTTTATCTTTTGATTTTTCTACTCCAAAATTTTCTGAAGTTTTTATGTCTTCTTTTGTGGAATCTAAGTCTTTTAAAGAGTCTAAATTTAATCCAAGCCCTGATTTTTTTATAAATAAGTGATAAAGCGATAGTGCCAATAGAAGAAACCCAATAATGGCTATTAAAGCATCAAACATTCCATTCTCATGAAAAGCTACATTATCTACAATAGTTTCACTAGTTCCTAAAGATAAAACAATTCCCATGATGAAAATAACTAATCCAACTATAGATGAGAAAATAACTGTAAAAGGATAGTTTTTTTCCATGTCCTCTTTTATAAATGACTTTATTTTTCCAAAAATGAAAATATCAGGGACAAGATTATGTTCTTCTACAGCATTACTATCTATTTTATTTGACTCCGATTCATCTGAAGTTACTTTTTTATCCTTATCGGATTTAACAGAATTATTTAATTTAAAAGGTTTTTTATCATCCGACATAAACTCACTCTTTTTTAACTCATAATTAATCATTTGATAAATTTAATCATATTCTCTCCAACTGTGTTTACACTCAGTACATCTGAAAAATCTGGTTTCAGCTTCATCAGCACTACGAGTTTGTTTAAGCCACCAAAATGCTTTATTATGACTACATTTAGGACAAGTTTCATTGGTAGTTGGAAGTGTACTTACCTCTTTATCCACCATCACAATATTATCATCTGATGAAACCTCTTCAGATATAGAATATTGATTTGTTTCATCAATACTTAAATCTTTTTCAAACCCACATTTACATTTTAGTTTATTTTCATTGGGAAGCATCACTGTTCCACATTTAGGGCAAAAATCCATATTATCTTCTCATTTATAAATGACCACAATGATTAATTAATCTTCAATTGATTCTATTAATTTTTTAAGTTCAAGTGTATTATTTTTTATTTTATTATTTGCTGTTATAAGAGCTTTTTTATGGCTTTTTTTATTAGCAACTTTAATTGAAATTACTGGATCACCTATGAGTGGGTGATCTATACCATAAACAGCATAATTTACAGTTTCATCTTCCATTAAATATTTGCTTAAAATATTACAAATACTATGAGATTCACCAGGAAGAGCTATTTCTAATTCAGTCTTAGTATTTTTTATAAGTTTAACATCCATATTAATTCGCCTTTTAACTCATTTATTAATATTCATAATTTGAGGAAATTTTCCTTTTTTCTTTTCTATTACAATTTTCACAGTAAAGAGTACCAACAGTTTTACTTGGAATCATAAAATGTCTACATTGAGTACACATTGCTTTTATAACACCATGTTCTGAACTTTCAGTATTTAAATCAATACTATCATTTATAACTTTTACTACTTTTCCTTCAACAATATCACCAATTCTAAAAGCATCATTTAACCTTTCAAGATATCCTTTATTTATTTGGGATATATGTATAGCTCCAGAATAAGGTAATGCTAATTCTCTTGAAGAATCAATGGATGTTTGGATATCTACTAAAGCTCTTTGACCTATAACATTAGTTATTTGACCAGTGATTGTATCACCCACTTCTAAAGTTAGAGGAGTTGTGGTTTTTGGAACAATCGCTATTTTATGTTGTTCTATAGAAACATTCCCCATAACAGCTGCTTTAATAAACCCTTCCTCTTCATAAGTCCATTTATTAGGTAAATACTGTTCACTGACTCCTACAACATCACCAGGCATTACAAAATCTCCCTGTTCATTGTTCATTACTTACACCTCAACTTATAATTAATATTATAAAAATCACTATTAATAATGCACTGTTAAATTTATATCTTCTATTTTAATTATTAAATAGCTATTTTTTAGAATTAGTAGTTAATATTATAAATTAATTTAATAAAAATACGGACCTGGAGGGATTTGAACCCTCGATCTACGGATTAGAAGTCCGTCGCCATATCCAGCCTAGGCCACAGGCCCTGAAAAACATTACTAATTATATATATATATATATATATATATTTGATAAGAAAAAAATAATAAATTCATATTTTATTTCTTTTAATATATATAAGTTCTTTTCATTTACTTATTAATTATACTCTGCATTTTAAATACTAACGCCAAATTTATGAAAATCTTTCATGCTTTTCTTCTTTAGATGATTTTTTAATCTGCTGAGTTTCTTGTGTATCACTTGTAAAGGATAAAAATTGAATATCACTTAAAGAATACCATAAAAAGTTATTGGAATTAGAACTTATTTCTATAAATCCTGTTTTAGTATTTATATTAATACTTACTATATGTATTTCATCAGTTAAGTTTGAAAAATCATTCTTGGATAAAGTTTGTCCTATTTCAAATGTTTTTGCTTCTTCTTGATTTCTTGACTTAAATAATAATGTATTTACTTTCATAATCTCACCATATTATATCAAATAAATATTTTTATATGTAATTATTATTTATAAGTTATATATTAATCTTATTATTATTTTATGAATTTCATGTTTTATTAATTAATCCTATTAAATTTTACTATTCTCATCTGATTTTAAATACTTACCAGTAAAAGCTTTATTAAAAATTAAGGAAGCAGTTTATTATTGTTAGATGTTTAGAAAGATTTTCTTGAATATTCCTTGATAAATCTATAATTATGATCTTATAAAGAATTTATATTATATGCAATACCATTAGAATATTTTTTAAGCATGGATTTACCCAGTTATAATCTTTAACAAATTTATGGCTTAATAAATTAAAATATATAGGTTAACATGTTTAACCTTTTGCAAGTGATAATTATAAGCGATAAGTCATTTAATACTTAAGGATTTTATCAAACTATAATTTGCAGTTTATATATTTCATTTTTTAATACTGTTTATTTGTTCATACTTGTTTAAATAGTTTTTATAATAAATCCATCTGGAAATCGTTCTTTATATATTTTTTGCCATTTTTTGTGAAAATTTCTTTACTATCCAAAAATATCCTATGCATTTTTTATATCATGTCTTTTTTCTGTTATATAATTCATCAGAACAAACAATACTCCAGATACAACAAATGTCATGTGTAAAGTACATGCAAGAAACCTTTAAGTAACTCAATTAAAGATATTGCAATTACTGAACCAATTATTTTAATTTTAAGACCTAAAAAAGTGAAGAGTAACAATAGATTACCTAAATAAAGATAAATCTAAAAGATTTAAAACTGCCATTGCAATATCTTCAAAATTCATACTTAAGCTTGCAGGAATAAATGCAATGAGAATTTGTGAAAATTTAACCAGGATTATTACTAAAACAACAACTAAACCTAAATTGGGGATAAAATCCACCTATTTGAGTATAATCTATTCTCTATAATATTTTCAGCAACACCTAATTTTCCTTTATCCTCTTTAGAAATATTAAACATCTCAATATTTAATAAATATCAAATCTAAATTTTGATTTTAATATAGAAAATTTTAAACCATGATGTATATATTATGATTCTTAGTATAATCATTTATTTATTATATATTAGTATTTTTATTTTTTGATTTAAGATAATTGTTTACAAGCCCTCCATCAAGCAATATATTAAGTAGGAAATCTTTAAATGATTTTATCTTAAAGAATTTATCCGTGTTTAGATTATGAATATATCCTTTTTTAAGATCTATTTCTAAAACATGGCCTTCATTTACATCGATATCTGCTGTTATTACTGGTAATCCTACATTAATAGCATTGCGATAGAATATTCTTGCAAAAGATTTAGCTATTACAGCATCAACACCAGCATTTTTAATAGCTATTGGTGCTTGCTCTCTTGAAGATCCGCAACCAAAATTCCATTGTCCAACTATAATATCTCCTTTTTGAACTTTATTAGCAAAATCAGCTCGTTCTCCTTCCATCACATGTGCAGATAAATCATCGGGATTAAATGTTCTTAAATATCTGCCCGGAATAATAACATCGGTATCTATATTACTTCCAAATTCCCATACTTTTCCTTTTAAATCCATATAAACACCCCCATTCTATTTTTCTAAGATATGCCCATGATTTTGTGCTTTTGTAACAAATACAATCCCATTATCCCTAAAATATTCTTTAGTAGCTTTATAAACTTCTTTAGTATTCTTATGAGTGAATCCATAAATTGTAGGACCAAAAGAACTCATTCCAACACCATAAGCCCCAAATTCCCTCATTTTTTCCATAGCAGCCTTAATATACTCTGATTGTAAATCTATCTCAATCTTTTTAAATCCTAAATCTTGAATTTGATTTATGACCTTACCAAAAGATTCAATATCTTTTTCTAACATGAAAGGAATTAAATTCATGAGTATTAAGTGAGATAATTTCTCAACATCACTTTTAGCTATAGGACAGTACTTTTGAAATATATCAACCTCTTTTCTCCCAGTGATTGTATTATCACCATTAGCAATAGCTATTACTAAATTCCAATCCTTTGGAAAATCATAATTTCCAAGTAAAACAGGGGGTTTTGCAGAGGAAGCAGAAGATGGGAGGAATGTTTTTGTTTGATTTAAATCATGCCCTCCATCAAGAATAAATCCGCCATAGTCAAATGAAAAGATACCAATACCAGAGGTTCCTCCTCTTTTAAGAATCTCAGCCAAAGAAACAGAATTAATAGTGTTTGAAGTGTTATTATTATTTAAATAATTGAGACCTAAATCATCTTTTAATAACTCACAAATAAGTCTACCAGTTGATAAAGCAATTTGAGTTCCTGAACCTAAACCTGAATGCATTGGATATGACTTTTCAAGAGTGAAATGAAATCCATTTTTAATTGAAAAGTGTTTAATTAATCTATTAGATGAATTTAAGATTTTTGATTGGAAATCCCATTTAATTTCATCCTCAATCTCAAAACTAAAATCTAAAGATACACCTTTTTCACTCAACTCTCCTTTTAATGAAATAGAAGGATCTGATAATGTCAAACCAATACCTCCGTTTGAGCGAGCATAAGACCCATTTAGGTCTATTAATGTCATATGTAACCTTGAAGGTGATATAACTCTCATAAAATCACAATTATATTTTTTAGGAAAAAGAATATATAATATATTATTGTAAACAGTATAAATATGCTGGATTTTCCAAATAGCAATGTTTAAAAATTACTTTGCTAAGATTATCAGTAACACAAAACATTAATATAAAAACTTCTCAGATTCTTCTAAAAATATTTTGGCATTAATTAAACATTCTTCAGCTTGTTTTTCATTAACCCGAGTTGATACTATATAATCTGATTCTTCTCCTATATTCTTTTAGTTCAGTAAAAAATGAAAAGATTTCATAATCAAAATTATCATTTTTAACATACTCTAAAGAAAATTGATGAATAAGTCCATTATGAGTTTTAGGAAATATTCCTTTTTTAGCTAACAATGATTTAACTAATAAAAAACTGCATAATATGATCTACTAATTGAATCATTATAATGTTCATTTTCAAAAAGAGTTTTAGCTACTTTAAATTTGGGAAATTCAAAGAATTTGCAAAATCAGTAGCTATTTCTTTTCTATTCATGATAAATTCACCTTAATATAATGAATTAAATCTTAAAAGTTTTATATTTAAACAATTGATAATATTCTTTAATATTAAAACTCTTTTCATTCTAACTTAGGGGTATTGTAAAAAGTAGTCTGATTTTTCCAATTTCTAAAATCATTTTATCTATTAAAAACATCTTCTTTAAAAGATTTTATAAATTTTTTTAATATGAAAAATCACATATGTGATTATATTGCTTTATTACATATAAACCTTTGGTGAATAATTTATTAATAACTTATTAAATTATGTTTTTAAATAAGTTAAATAATAAATTCCAATATTAATATTATTAAATATATTATTAATAAACTTTTAGCATTAATATTCAAGAATAATACAGAAAATTTAATTTTTTTTAAATGCTGAGGCTGAAATGATGGTTAATGAAACAACTGAACAAAAATCAAAAATATTAGTTAAAGAAAGTAAAGCATTTTATTTACAAACCATATTCGCTATTGGTTTAGCTATATTTCTTATTTTAAGAAGACAATTAATGGGAAATATCGCAGTACCCCCTGCTGGAACTAATTTAACAATGGATCCTAATACTATGGGATTTATGAATAACATTACTGATATTTATATTATGATTGTATTTTTAGTAATAATACTTTATAGATATATTAAATTATACAATCTGAAAAAAAAGTTTAAAAATGCAGAAATTGGAGATGAAAAACTTAAAAAATACATGAAGAAAGATGAAATACCTAGTATAACCGATGTTCACACTAAGTTCGATGAAGATAAAGTAAAAGCAAAAAATAAATTTTATAAATTATTACTTAGAGTTATAGCAATAGATATTATACTAATAATTCTTCAACAGCAACACCCATCAAATTTTCAATGGATTGATATAATAATTATATTTACTGCACTAACAACTTTTTATAGATATTTATTTATTTTCCATGTGGATGAAAAAATATTCAGTGCACAGTGGGAGAATGAAAAAATGAATAAATTTATTAAAGAGTTAAATGAATAACTTATTGATTCTTAATATATCATAAGTTCTATGTAAATCCTTAAATATTAAAAATGCAAACATGGAAAAATAAAGCAGATTATAATAAAAAGTTTAAACTGGCAATGTATTATAGTACATGGTAAAGGATTATAAATGGAATAAATAATTAATATCTGTCCATAATAGTATGGTTAATAATATACCAATAATACTGAGACCCATTCCAATTACCTCTTTATTAGTCCATTCTAAACTTTTTTTAATAAATACAACATTTCTTTTTCCCTAATTCTATTTAATTCTTTATTTTGATCATTGAATTTCCTATTAAACTCCTTACTTTATCATCAAACGTACCATAAAATATTAATATTATTTTTCATATCATATATTTTTATTCACATTTTCCATATCTTTATGTAATATATTTAATTCTCCTTGCAAGTGAACTTATATATGATTATTTTCAAGACTATCAATTCTTGCATTTATTTTTTTATCTATTTTAGCAATTTCTTTAAGAATTAGATCATCTTTATTAATCTCCTAATTAAATTTTTTTGCAGTCAATTTAGTTTCCACACTTAATTTTCCATTCATATAAGATTAGATAATGTTATTATTAACATGTTAAATATTTATTTCAATTATTATATTTGATTACTACATTAATTAAATCCTTTCTCGATAGTTCTTTACTGCTTTACTATGCTTCCATTGCGTAAATTAAATAAAAAAAATTCATTTTAACAATTAATAATAATCAATAACTTAACAGTTTAATATATCTCAGATTATATATCATGTATTGTAAAATTAGGTGGGTTTTTCATTGGATAAGTTGTTATGAACCATTCTAAAAAAATAATTAAATGTAATATATTTATATTTCTTTTATAGTATTTTAATTATCGCTCATGTAACTTATCATTACAAAATAATATAATTTTGAATATTTCATAGAATCTCTGTTGAAAATTAAAAAAACATTCTTTTATTAATACATATTAAATAGAAAGAATTTGCTTGGATATTCCCCTAAAAATCTCTAAAAATGGTTTTAATAAAGAGTTTCTATTTTCACGATTATTATTATATACAATAACATTAGCATATATCTTTTTCAGAGTGCTTTACCTATTGATGATCTTTATGCAATTTCCTGGTTTATTAAGTCAAAATATATGCTATAAATAACATCTGTAAAAACTTGGACTGGTTTATCACAGTTTTCTGAAATTAATTCTCGGGCTAA
>JAITXE010000052.1 GCA_031284925.1 Methanobrevibacter sp. | reverse complement strand
GTTAAAAAAGAAATTATATTTTATTAGGAGAGTTATTAGTTAATGGATTCTTAGGAACTTTTTCAGCCACAACATTTCCTAATTTTCTCATTTTTTTAACTAATGTGTTTTTTTCAGTGCTTTCCATTAAAATATTATCTAAAACATCACTGAGTGTGTCAACTGGTATAATTTCAATTTTATCTTCGTATCTTTTCTCAAGCATGACATCTTTTAAGTTAGATCGTGGGATTATAACTTTTTCCATTCCTGCATCAGATGCTGCTTCAATTTTAGCTGTTGCTCCACCAATTGGAAGAACATCTCCCCTTACAGTTAAAGAGCCAGTTAAGGCAATAGATTGTTTGGCTGGTATTTCTTCAATAGCTGAAATAACTGCGGCTGCTATTGAAACGCTTGCACTATCTCCTTCAACACCATCATATGTTTGTAAGAATTGAATATGGATGTCGTAATGTGAAATATCTCTTCCTGTGTTCTTTTTAATTAATGCACTAACATTTTGAACGGATTCTCTGGCAATTTCACCAAGTTTACCTGTGGCTATTACTTTACCTTCATTTTTACTTTGAGAAGGAGCTGCTTCAGCAGCAATAGGTGATACTAAACCACTTCTATCTCCAATAACAGCTAATCCATTGACAACACCAATTTTTCCACCTTCTGGCTTAAAGACAGCATAATCTTTTCTTTGAACAATGGATCTATCAGCTATTTGTTGCTCTAATGTTCTTGAGAATTTTTTAGCAAGTTCAACATGTTTTGCATTTACAATATCTGAATTTTCTTCTTTAGCTATATCTCCTGATGCCCTTATTAAACCACCAAGATCCCTTAATTTTAAGGTTAAAGAATCTTTTTTACCAGATCTACGTTTAGCTTCTCTTATAATTTCATCTAATGCATCTACATCAAAATGTGGGATTCTTCCATCATTTTTAACTTCTTGAGCAACAAACTGAACTAATTTTTCCCTATTTTCTTTGGTATCATCCATTGAATCTTTCATGAAAACTTCATAACCATAGCCTCTAATCCTTGAACGCATTGCAATATGCATTCCTTCAAGAACTTGAATGTTACCTGATGCAACTAATACGAAATCACATGGAACTGCTTGGGTTCTTACCATTGCTCCACTACTTGTTTCACTTTGACCTGTTATTGAGTATTTTTTTTCTTGCATTGCAGATAATAATTCTTGCTGTGTTTTCATGTTCATTGTACCTATCTCATCAATGTAAAGAACACCTTTATTAGCTTTATGAATCATTCCTGATTCTACACGTTCATGAGCAGGTGTTCCTAATCCACCAGATTGATAAGGGTCGTGTCTAACATCACCAAGTAATGCACCAGCATGTGCTCCAGTACCATCAACAAAAGGAGCAAATTTTTTGTTTTCATTTCCAACGAGTAATTTAGGATATAATGAAACAGTTCTAGGTTTTATTTGCATAAAAATAAACACTATTAAAAGAGCTGCAATAATTGCATAAAATGGCTGACCATAATAAAATCCTAAAATTAAAACTCCACCAATTAAAAATACCATTACAAAAGACTTTTTTTCATCATGTCCTTTTAAAGAAGATTTATTAGCCAGGACGATTTTCTTACCTTCACCACTAGGTACATGCCTTATAATAGGATTGTTATTATCATCAGGGTTTGGATAAACTAATATATCCTCTAATATTTCATGCGGTAAAAGTTCAGCCATTCCTTTTGCTAACATGGATTTTCCAACACCAGGTTCTCCAATAAGAAGGACATTTCTTCTTTGTTTAGCTGCTTTTTTTATTGTCTCAACAGAGTCTTCATGCCCAATGATTTGGTTAATAAGGAGAGGAGGGACATTAATATCTTTAGAACTTGCAATATTTTCATGATTAAACATTGCTTTATCACTATCAATACTGAATTCATCATCTTGAGCTTCAAATTTGGATTTATTTTCTTGATTTTGAGAAGATTTTATATTTTGATTAGCTTGGGAAGATTCAGCATTTTCTTGATTATTTTGAGAAGATTCAGCATTTTGATTATCAATTAATTCATCTAAGTTTTCAGTTTGTTTTTCGTTTTCCATCTAAACTTACCCCACTTTAGTATTATTATAAAAAAATATTAGATTAATTTATTATATATTAATGATATTTGGATATTTAATTGATTATATTCGATTTTAATTATAAAATATAGCTTAATTTAATATAAGAATTTAACATTTATATTACATTATTATTTTATTTAAACTTATTTAATATTTTTAAGTTATTTATATTTTTTTAAAATTATTTATTAATATTGATAATAAAATTTATAAAAACAAGAAATAAAAGCTATAAAATAAAGAAAATCAAAAATGAATAAAAGAAATAAATATAATAAACACCACTAAACTTCATTAAGAAATATTGGTTAAATATAATTATTTTTGTTCTAGATAGAACTTTTGTAAAGATTTTTGAGTACTTTCATCATTTGTGTCATCTAACTCCTTGTATTGCTCCTTCAATAGCACAAACTTTACTAAAACAAGAAGATGGATCAATTTCTTTTATTTTCAAAAAAGCTTCCATTGAGCAATATTAAAAGATTTAAAAAATAAATAAAGCATGAATTAAAAAATTTATTTTAAATATTACTAAACATTATCTTAGCAAATAATTATTAAATTTAATTTTATAGATTTTATTTATTATATAAATATTTATCTATTTTAGTAAGTTTTTGTAATTAAAAGATTGGAACTTGTAATTGAATTAAAAATTTATATAATAAGATACATTTTATTAATTTTCCTGATTTTAAACTATACATGGGTGATATTAAAAATAGGTTTATAATATTAAAATCTTAGTATTGCGGCGATCGATCCTAAGGATTCCAGTTGTTTTCCACCTTCATGCTGGCTACTTATAATTGTAACTTCCCCACCCATGTTTTCTACTAAATCCATTGTTTTTTCTAAGTTTTCACTTCTTACAACTTTATCTAAAACCAATAAAGTTTTAACAGCACCTGAAGTAGTAGCAGATTCTACATTTTTCTTTCCATATGCAACTTTAGATGAAGATTTAGCTATTTCTTCAAGAATTTCATTAACTTTTGAAGTTTCAATAGCGATTATGTTTTCAGTGTTTATTTTTTCAAGAGCTCCACTTTTTAAAATTTCTTGAATACCAGACCTTCCACCAGCACCAGTACTTTCTAGAATTGATTTTTCACCTAATTCTGGTTTGGTTTCATCTAAAAATGAATAAAAACTATTCTTTACAAAACCTGGTCCAGCTATTATTATCGTATTAAGATTTTCAAATTTAGAAATTGCTTTAACAATATTTTGATAGAATTTATTTATATCTTTATTTCTATTTTTATCAACGATTCTTTTCCCTGAAATATTTCCAATAATAGGACCAGAATATTCAATACCAAATTGTCTTATAAGACCAATATCAGCAGTATCATCTTCAATAGAAATAATAATTGCAGCTAACTTTTTAGAGGATTTAATTGCCTTATTAAGACGTTTTAAAATCCATTTACTCCATTTTAATTTCCTAATTTTTAAAGGATTGTTTAATTTTACTTCAATTGTATGAGCTGAACCAAGAGGAATTAAATCCTCAGGACCTTTTGTTATAGAACCAGTTAAACGGAGTTTCCCCGTGAAAATATGAAAGCTGATATTTTCAATTGAAACCTCTAAATAAAAACTCTTTTTTACTCCTCTATCACTCCTAATTTTATCTCCAGTGTTATCTTGAATTCTTCTTGTGGTTCGTGAAGAAACATGATCTCCTTTCTCAATAATATGTGACAAATGCCATAAATCATCAAGAGTTTGAGGAATCATTTCTATTAAGTTATTTTTCTTATCTTGATAGGTAATTTTCATGTTATCTTCTTAATATTCTTTATCTTATTAAATTAAAGATTTTTTCTATGTTGTATTATAATGACTAGAGTCCTGAATATTTTTAATTTAATATGTCTATTTTAGATTGTAAATGATAAAAATGGTCCATCATCAGTAGTTATAAACTTTTTTGTTGAATGAATATCATTAGTAAAGTTTAGTTTAATTATATGATCTCCTGAATAAGTGATATAACTATTATTTAGTTTAGTTCCATTAAATGAATCTATGTAGTCCCCATTTAAATAAATGGAATAAATTGCATCACCAAAAACACCAGCTTCACTTGATAAAAGCTGATTATCAAAGTAAATATCCATTGATGTAGCATTAAGATTTTGTGACTGAATAAGGAAGTATTCCTTAGCTTTTATTGAATTTGTATTAGTTAAATCCTGAGTACTATTTGATTCTGGAATATTATTGTTTTGAATGTTTCGTCGAACAAGTTTATTTTCAAATACTTTGCTGATTTTTCCATCTGAAACAACATCTTTAAGCTGTAAACCTAAATTTTCCCTAACATCAATTGGAAATCTCATTATATTTTTTTCATCAGGTCTTGTTTCATTAATATTATAATAAAAATCATTTATTCTAATCGAATCATTATACTTAAGATCTAAAGTAGATAAAACTTCTTTTGGCATTCTAATAATATCTGTTTCATTTTCTAATGCACTATCTAC
Source organism: Methanobrevibacter sp. (assembly GCA_031284925.1). Taxonomy (GTDB): domain Archaea; phylum Methanobacteriota; class Methanobacteria; order Methanobacteriales; family Methanobacteriaceae; genus Methanovirga. The sequence goes on along the minus strand of JAITXE010000052.1, from coordinate 12,260 downwards.
TGTATATGGACCCCTTACAGAAGTTATTAGACCATTATTTGAATCTGGAAGTATTTTTAAAGTCCTTGATGTTAATTCAAATGATAACATCCCATCAGAAAAACTAATTGCGCCCACAAATGTAGAAACCATTAAAATAAGAATTAATCCAGATATTAGAACTGGAAAATGCATCAGTATAAACGATCTAAAAAAGTTTTTATTCCCCTTTTTTCTAAAAAGACTATATACTTTTTTGATGAGTTTTATAATATAATAAATGGAGACTAAAATTCCAGCAACAGCAATAACAATACCAAAAGTCGTGGGTATGTATCCTACAAAAAATATAATAAATAATCCTAGTGTGATAAGTGATAATCCTAAAAAAGATGAACGAATATATGTTCCAACTGTATCCATTAAACTAATTCTTCCATATTCCATTGATCTATTAATTATAGTTCTTGTAACTTCATGTGCCATATTCTGCAAATCAGTTAAAGATGAATTATCATGTTTTACTTCTCCAATATCAACTTCCATGACTTTAAGTCCATTTGCATCAGCATCCAATATAATTCCTACATCCACACCATAATCTTTTTCAAACCTTATTTTATTTAAAGCTGAGCGTTTTCCTGCAAATTGACCACTTAATGGTTGTTTTAACTTAATTTCAGGGAAAAAGAAATTTAAAAGAGGTTTTGCTGTAAGCTCTGTAACTCTACCATGTTCTCTTTTAAATTTTGTCTTTGTAATATCTGTTTTTCCTTCCATTACAGGTTTTACAATTGCATCAATTTGTTCATGAGATAAATTTTTAAGATCACCATCAATAAAGACTATTATATCCAAATTACTATGTTTAAATCCAGTTTCAATAGCTGACCCTTTACCTAAATTAGTTGTATGGGATATAACTGTGGCTCCAGCTTTTTTTGCTCTAATTGCTGTTTTATCATAGGATCCATCATTTACTACAATAACCTCACTTACATAAGATATATCCTTAACTATTGAAACAATACTTTCAATACTTTTTTCTTCATTGTAAGCAGGAATTACAATAGAAACATCTTTGGATTTTCCATTAATATCTGGTTTTATATAAGCAAGTAGAACTAAAATTATTAGAATTAACCATGGCAAGTTTAAACACCGATTTTTAATATTAGTAAAATTTTATTGACAATTCGTTTAAATGTAATTTTTTATTAAATTTATTAATTTTTGTATATTAATTTTTTTTTATTTAACTAATATTTAATTTGTTATTTATTAATGTTTTCAATTTAGAGCTATAAGGCATTGTCAAAAATTTGGGTGATAAAGTCAAAATTATAAATTTAAGATTTCACTTTTTTATTTCGTGAACCCCATCTAATATTACCAAGCACCGAATCTCTATCTATTCTTTCATCAGTTCCAAAAATATTTTTGTGGTATATAACAATTGTTATCACCTAATTTTTGGTATTGCTATTTAAACCATGGAATATTTCTATAAACTCCAGGAATATATTAATGATTATTTAAGATATCACATAATTTAAAATTATAATTTCCTAATGTTCCATTAAAGTTTCCTGCTGAGATTTTCACAACATCATCTATATCAATAATTGATTCAATAGCTATTTTAACAGCTTTTTTAATAACTTTTTCATTAATACCATTAATAACAATCTCTGGTATATATTTAATGTTATCTGGGACTTTAGATTCATCTATAAGTTTTTCTTTAAGTGATGGGCAGTACAAGTGATTAGTTGTAGGACCAATCCATGGATATTTAGTTTCAACTTTAGAAGCAGCTGAGCAAATACCAAATGGAGCAATAACTCCTTCAATTTCATTAATAGATTCAATAGCTATTTTACCAGCTTCAGTTACAGTCTTTTTCTCATTACACATATACCAAAAGTTAGCTCCCATAATACCTTCACTATAACCTAATTTAGACTCTATATTAAAGTCAGGAACAGCTATTGGAACAGTGATTAGTTCTTTATCTTTAAACTTCTTTCTCCATTGATAACCATCCCCACAATTGCCAACATGTTTCATCATATCAATAAATCCTTTTGGGTTAGGAGTTAAATTAAAAACACTTGTAAATGGTTTAACAAGAATATCTTGACGAATTCTATATGATAATTCTATTTCAAACTTTTCAATATCATCAGATTCAAACCAATATTGAACAATAGCCCCAATCCTATTATCGGGAGTTTTATCCTTATTTACAAACCTCTCAACACCACCTTCAATCCTCCCAATAACAGCTCCAGGCGTAGCTGTTGAATCATAAGCTGCTTGTTTTAAAATATCCTCATCATAAGCTGTTATAAGCACTCTTATATATGTACCTTTAAAACTTTCAAAAAAGGTATCTTCTACTTTCTTATTCAAATGAACCATTTCCTTTTAATATATATTACTAATTTATTAATTTTATTTTTATAAAAAATTCATTAATTTTAAAAAACTTAAGATAAGTCAGCCACATCTTTGCCTCGAATTTTTTCTCTCATTTGTTTACTTTTTTCAGCTAAAAAATTAAAATTACTTGCATTAATTGTTTGGATTATTGGAAGTTCTCTATCTTTAAAAATTTCCCTAAATTTATCCATTAAAGAAAAACTAATCCTTGAACTTTCAAAGGCTTTTTGAGGATCATAAGAATATGTCTTTATAAATTCTAAACAATAATTTTTATTATATCTTTCAAATAAATCCAATAAGATTGAGTTTACAATGGTATCATCACTAATAACAGCTATTTCAGCTTCATTTAAACTGAAATTATTTCCATTAAATGATATGGTAAAACCATTATTTTCTCGAAGAAAATGTAATGCCTCAACATCAGTTATACTATCCCCAATATACATCATACCTTGTATATTTAGATTCTCTTTTGAAATTATTTTATCAATAGCTATTTTTTTACCTAAACCACCAACAGTTTTAGTATTTTCTGTTAACTTATAGGAATCTAATTTAGGAATTTCATTAAAGAAGATTTCCTTACATCTTAGAAAATCAGCATTTATAACATCATCTTTAAATGAAATCAATGTATCTTTCTCATCATTATCTATTTTATATTCATCAAGATTTAATAAGCTATAAAATGTATTTTCATAAGGAAAATTAATTTCATTAGATAATGCTTCAATATATTGACCATAACTTGTACTAATTATATAAGAGGTCACATTTTTCTTTGCAAATTCCATTGTTTTAGATGCACCATTTACTAGAGATATATTTTTTCTAGAAAAATCAAAAATTTTCTTATTTGTAATTCCATAAGCCTTTAAAAATGGGGCTATTAATTTTAAAGTGTCACCAGCATCATAGTTTTCATGATGAGCAAACACTAAATAATCATCAAAATTACTCACAACCTTAAAAAATTCAGCTCCATCAGGAATAAATTCTCTACAAATCTCATAAGCATTATCATTTAAAGATAATGGTCCTTCACAATCAGTAATAAACGATTTTTTAATCAAATTAATCATTCCTTTTTATTATATTTATAAATTTAAATCTATTGAATATATATTTTCAATATTTCCTTTATGGATTTTATATGCATCTTCTTCAGTAAATATTCCTTTTCTAAGAAAATCTAAAGTTCTCTTAGGAACTGTTTTAGGACCTAAAACAGCACCAGGTCTTGTTTTATCGTCTAAAAAATCAGTTTCCATTAAAAAGTTGTTACCTTTTTTTATTGCTTTTTTTATCACATCTTTATTTGAGGTAAGTGATGGGGTAAGTCCAAAGTTTTCATCTTTCCTTATGTATGGTCCTGAAAAATGTTTAATTAATTTTTCCTTTTTTATTTGGATCTCATCAGCAATTGAAGCAAACTCTTTAAACTCAATTTCAGTTGTTGTTTCTGTATGTAGCTGAACTGCAGAGTCAATATCCTTAGCTAACTGAATTGCATATTTCATTATTAAATTTTGATATTTAAGTTCTTCCTCTTTAATAGGATAATGTGGTCTTCCAACTTCTCCAATAGCTATTGCCTTATCCTCAAGAACTAATTCTTTACTGTAATTTAAAGCATTTTTAATGAGTTGAAATCCTTCTTGGTGAGATTTTCCTGCACGTAGTAACCTTGAATATTCAGCAGGATGAACTCCACAAACAGCAAATGCTTTTACATTAGTTTCAGCATTGATTTGTTCTGTGTATTTTATAACTAAATCCATAGCTTTTTTAAAATCAAATTCATTATTAAATGTCCATGATGGTTTATTTGGGACAATCATGACTCTCCCACCAGCATTATAAAATGAATTAGCTGTTTGTACAGGACCATATCCATTAAATGGATCAACATGGATATGATTATCTGTAATTGGAATTTCAGTAGGATTAGCTATCATATTTTTAAATCTATTTTAATTAATTCTTATTTTTATTATACTCTTGACAAGAAGTGGGTGCTTTAGCTTCGTTTTCTTCATGTTCTATCGTTTTATAATAACCAATTTTTTCTAAAACTGTTTTCACATCAACATTTGTTTTAAAACATCCTGTTCTTGAAAGTAAGACACCTTGAGGATTAAACTTAGATAGTTTCATCATTGATTTATTAAGGTCTTCATAGCATGCAATTCCAAGAACTCCATCGAAATCATTTTCTTTAACAATTTTATTAACAAATGTTGAACCAGGGATTATAAATACTTTATATCCCATCTTTTCTGCTTTTGGTTTAATAACCCCTATAGCACATTTTCCACAACAATCACATAGAAGTCCTGTTTCACTTAAAGTTGCTTTGCATTCTGGATGCCTTAAACAATGGGGAAAAATTAAAACCTTCTTTTTATTATCAATCTCTTTAAACTTGTGTTGATTTATTTGATTTCTTATTTCCACCCCAATATGATCCACCATTATATCATCAAATCCCAAGTATTTTGACAGTTTTTTTAGTGGGGAATTCAAGAAATCTAAAGCAAAGATAATTAATTTTGGAAATATAAGCTTATTTTTTTTTATTAATATTACTCCTAAAATAAGAGCAAGTACAAGAATAATAACTAAAGCAACTATGAAAATTAGGGCTATTTGACCAATTGTTTGAAACAAATTTTCACTAAACATGTTCTACTTCCATTTAAAAAGATTTTTTTATTATTAATTTACATTTTTCATATAATATATTTTTTCATGATAAAACAAATCTAAATATATTCAGTGAATCAAAAATATTAAGATATTATTGGATTATATCTTCAATTCATCCATCTTATTTACTAAGATTTCTATTTAGGATAAGTTATATATAAAATAATCAAAACAACTATTATTATGAGAACTGTAGCAATAGATAATTTACCAATTTTATAATTTTGTAAGAAATCATGTATTTTATTACTAATTTCATCACTACTTACTATTCCAATCCTTAAATATTTATTTTTATTATAAATTTTAATTAATAGATTAATTAATATAATAAATAGTTTAATATATATAAATAATAAATATTTTAATAAGTAAAATATATTGATTATAGTGAGTGTTGAATGAAAATTTTTAATTTTATATTTAAAAAATTTATACAAAGTTTTTATGCATTGAAAATAATTTATTTAGCACTCCATTAATTAAAAAAAAGTATGGGTGATTATTATGGTTGAAGATTTAGTTGAAAAATTGAAAAATAAAGCTTTAGAATATAAAGATGATCTTAAAAGAGAGGAAATTCCTCTTAAAATTGGTGAAAGCATACATAACTTTAGATTAGCTGGAATTGGTGGAAAAGCAATTAAATTAGAAAAGTATGTGAAGTATGATGAGATTGTTGAAGCAATAGGAAACGGGAAGGATAGTCTAGAAAAAGATTTAAAAAGTATCATTGATAAATTTGGAAAAAATGATGATGAATAAACGGTAAAATGATTAAAAATTTGATGATTCCATCAGATGGTTCTAAATATTCTCAAAAGGCAATAGAATTTGGAATTGAAATCGCATCTAAGATTAATTCCAATATTATTGCTGTTTATATACTTGATGAATCTACAGAGTATACTTATGACTCTTTAGAAGATGAAGGTAATGAAATCTTAGCAAACATTACTAAAAATGCAGGAGAAAAAGGAGTAAAAGTTCTTGAACATCTTGTTACAGGAAATCCTATTAGGGATATGGAAATAATATCTATTAGAACAAATGCTGATGCAATTATATTAAGTACATATGGAAAAGGTGAATCTAAGGGTAAAACCATTGGAAGTGTGGCTGATAAAATTATTAAAACCTTTAAAATTCCAATTATTATAATTAAATAATTATATTTTTTTAACTTTTAAAGTAAAATATCCAAATGAAAACTAGGATAATAGCTAAAACAAAAATTAATGGAGCTACTATTTTACTAACGGCAATGATTGAACTAATTGTAGATACGAGTTCAGTTGAATTGTTAGATCCTAATGTATTTATTCCAATTATCCTTTTAGTCTTAACACCTGCTTCTACTTCTTCTAGATCATCTATTGCCTTTATGCAACATGTTTTAGTATATTCTATGATTTCATCTTGTTTTGTTATTCCAATAGGATTATAACCAGATGAAAGAGTATTAACACTATGGGTATCAGTTGTCATTACTTCTACTTCATCTAAGTCAAGATCTTTAACAGAGTCCATGATTTTTTCTCTAAATCCTCTTAACATATTATTAGAATCAAATAATATATAAGCAGTTTTTTGATCTGCTACCTCGATAACCATGACTTTAACTCCATCATCACCAACACCATTAGTTTTATTTAAATCAGACATTAAATCTTGAGAACATCCAACTTTAATCCCCTCAACTTCCTCAGATTTTTTAATCTTATCAACTGTATCTAATAACTGAAACATCTCAGAATGTCCTGGAAGTATTCTACCACTTTCCTCATCAAAAGAGTTATGACAATCTACTACAAGACTGTCATCAAGATTAAATGTTGAATTACCTTTAATCATAAGCGATAAACCAATACCAAATTCAATATCATCACTTCCATGAGGTGCGAATGTTGCTAACATCATACTCTTGTTATCAAAGAATTGAATTCCAATATTAGCTTTTTCATTGGAATATCTATTAAAATGACTTGCATAAGATGAGTACTTAATTTCTTCAAGGCCTGATTTTACAGTTGATTCTATTTTATCAATTTCTTTCACGGAGACTGGATTAAAATCATGGGTTGAAGGACCATGTGCAACCATTGTAAATGAATTAAATCTTTTAGATAATATTGTGGGCATGTTCGCTCCCCCAATACCGCCAATTGGGCCAGGGTGAACAAAAGGACTTAAAAAAATAGCTTTTATCTCATCTCCTTTTTTAAAACTTAATATTCCGATTAATGTATTTACAGGTTCTCCTATTTCTTCAAATAAATGCTCAAGAGATGCTGAACCTTCATTAACATGAGCAATAAACAAACTTAATAAATCTAAAAGCCCAAGATCTAAATTTTTCTTTAAAGGAGATTCAATAACAGTGATAAATGAGAAAATAGCAAGTAAAAACACGACAATAGCAACAATTAGTTTAAAAAACAATACCAACCATTCAACTCCAGGTATTATATCCGTGTGATTTAGAGATGTTAGAACCACATACATGGATATTACAAACAAAGGTTGTAAAGCTGATATAATAGCTGACTTAAGAAATCCAATACTTGAAGTAGTCCAAAGAACAAGAATACTAAATGCAAATATTAAAACACAACCAAATAATATGGAATTTGTTACATAATCTCCACTAAAAACTTTTGAAAATATAGTACCTAAAATTGCAACAATAGAAAGAAATATCATAGAAACCAGGGATAAAAACATTGCATGTTTAGTTTTTAAGTTTATTCCTTTTAAAGAACTAACCCATTGTTGCATAATAGCTCCACTCATTACGGAACTAAATCCTAAAACCCCAAACCCATAGGTCCCCCCAAAAAAAACCTTTTCAAGAATTCCACCATTCGTGGTAGATGAAATGAAATTTTCAGGATTTATAAAAAAGAGTATGACCCCTACCATAAAACTAATAAATATCATACTAAAAATAGATATTTTTGTTTTAGGAAGTGTCATTATATATTTAGATAGTTTTACCACATTACTCAAACTTGACATCAATTACACCAATTAATTTTAAGATAAAATAGTCATAATCCAATTATTTTATATTTTAATTATATTTTTTAATATACTTAAATTTTAATATGTTATATATAAGTTATAAGTTAAATATAAATTGAATAATCAAAGATAATTTTTATAAAAAACAAGAAAAAAAATAATAATATAAAATCAATATTTATTAGAAATTATTAGAAAAATTAAATCAAAAACTAAATTAAATAAGATTTGAAAGGATAGATTTAATAATTTCAAAAATCTTAAACTATATTTTAATGGAATATTTTATACAATTAATTAAATATCCATTTAATTTTAAAAATTTTAATATAAACTTATTTAGTATAATAATATTATAAAAAAATTTAAATATCTTATAATACAACAATATAAGTAATAATATAGAGGGATGAGTATGGGAAAAGTTATATTATTAAGTGGAAGTCCACGGATGAAAAGTAATACAGTAGAAGCATTAAATATTTGTGCAGAAGCTATTAAAGAAAATAGTATAGATACAGAGGTTATCTCACTTAAAGGACTGAAAATAGAATCTTGCATGGCATGTAATGGATGTGTTGGTACTGGAAATTGTGTTCTGGGTGATGGCTTAGAAACAGTCATTGATAAAATAAAAGAAGCCGATGGATTTATTCCTGCTGCTCCCGTTTATTTTGGAACTGCACGTGGAGATATTATGTCTGCACTTCAAAGAATTGGGAAAGTTTCAAAAGGAAATGGTAAATTTTTATCTTGGATGGTAGGAGGACCAATAGCTGTTGCAAGAAGAGCAGGTCAAACTTTAACCTTGCAAGAAATGGCAATGTTTTTCCTTATAAATGATATGATAATAGTGGGTTCTGATTATTGGAACACTATTTTTGCACTTGCAGAGGAAACCGTAACCGATGATGCAGAAGGTGTTGCAACTATCCAAAAATTTGGAGAAAATGTAGCTAATTTAATTAAAAAAATTAAGGATTAGTGAAATTTATATATTATGGGGAATTCAAATGATATATAATATGAATATAAAACGAAACGTAACTTAATCATTAAAATTATGGGAACAGTTGATGAAAACTTCAAAATTCTTTGAAGTCCACATTTTTCCAGACATTACTGACTGAAATGCTATTAAGGAAAGTATGTAGATTAGTTACAAAGGTGGATATATCATGCCGAAAGTATTAGAAGTTTTCAATAGAAAATTTGATTGGTGGGAGATAAAGATATACTTGAGAGACTTGTCATGAAAGTGGCACGAGCTGTTTAAAAGAGTGAAGGAGGGAAATCTCCCATTTCATCCTACTTTATTCATCTTTCAACTATCATGTTTTGGTAGTTGATAATGAAATTTTCAGGTGATAATAATGTTTAAGAAAAGTGGCACTATAAACTACATGCATGATTTTTCATTTTGGAAAATATAAAATCATTTAAAGAAAACTAATCAGATAGAGGGGGTATTGTAATTTTAGCATGGTTTTTTGGATTTGAAAAATTGCAAATGATTACATTAAGAGCATACATAGTCTGAAATTTTTTTAGCTTAAAATCAGAATTTAGATTCTTGAAAACCATGCTAAGTTTACAGTGCCCTATCAAGTATTAAATAAATAGGGAAAGTCTGTAAGTAATAGCTATTAAAATTAGGATAAAAGTCATAGATATAGTAAAAGACTTACCAAATTTTATAGAAGTAAATGGTTGTAGTAGCTCTATTTTTGAAGGACTAAAAGAATCCAAGATTGTGTGAGATAAAACTCCTAAAAATATTGAAGAAGCAATGAGCTTATAATTTATTATATTTATTGGTGATATAATAATTCCCATTATAAATAATACTATAACAATAGGGGATATTTTTTTATTTAAAAATAAAATAATGGGAAAAATAGTTATTATCTCAAGTAAAACAATGGGTGGATTAATATTTAAGTTTAAGGGGATTTGATTTGATAAATTTACAGCAAAGAACATTATCCCAGAGATTAGGAATGTTAAAATAAATCCCCCAATTATTGAATGTGTAAATCCCCTATGTTTTGAGAAATAAAAGATAATTACTACTAAAAGAATAAGAATACCTATTAAATAACTTGATTTTAAGATATATAAGGTTATAAAAACAATTAATCCTACTATAGCTATTTTATAAAGATTTATTTTTTTCACATCATGATCAAAATCAGGAAGATTTGCTCCAACAATAGTTAAAACCCAGTATAATGGATTTGTAAAATAAAGTAAAGTTAATATTATTGCAAATAAGGTGTGACCTTTATAAGATGCCATTTAAAGTACCACTAATTTTTAATAGTTATATTATAAAAATAAATCCAATATAAAGATAATAATACTTTATCTTTTAAGATATATATTTAATACTATCAATATATTTATATACTCATTAGAATAAATAATTTTAATGTAGCTCTAGAAAAGAAACAACCACCCCCTTTTCGGAGCCACAGTTAAAAATATCTGCTTTAACAAGGGAGTTACCACCACTACTTGGTGACTCCTAAACACATATTTATATCTTTTAAACATAGTTTTACTCATTAAATCATAAGCAGATGTTAATTACTTTCATATTATCTTTTTAATTGAATAATTTATTTTAATATTAAGAGTCTGAGGTCATGGTTAAAAAAGGTTCTAAAGAAGAAAGAGATTTGGTTCATTTACTTTGGGAAAAGGGGTTCGCCGCTATGAGAGCTCCAGCTTCTGGTGGAGCTACTAAAAAACCATTACCTGATGTTTTAGCAGGAAATTCTAAAAAATATTTAGCAATTGAAGTTAAGACAACTTCAAAAGAACTTATATATGTAGATTCATCTCAAATGGATGCTTTAATTGAATTTTCCAAAATATTTGGTGCTGAGTCTTATCTTGGAGTTAAGTTTAAACAAACCAATTGGATATTCTTAAAACCTAATACGATTACTAAAACAAAAAGCCAAAACTACAAAGTTGAGAAAAAATCAGTCTTAGAAATAGGTTTAGATATTGATGAAATAGTTGGTATAGATAAACAAATGAAATTTTAAAATGAATATATCATCATTTGCTTTAAAAGTAAGATTCAATGGAAAGATTTAAATACTATTAAAATAATAATAGGGAATAGTATGTATTTTTGCCAAGGTAGCTTAGAGGCGAAGCGGTGGACTGCAAATCCATTATACGGGAGTTCAAATCTCTCCCTTGGCTTTAATATTCTAATTATCAATGAATACTTCAAATAAGAAAATCATATTTTAATAAAATTAAATAAGAAAATTTATATTTCGAATAATTAAAAATAAGTTAGTATTGTCAATAATTTAATTATTAATTTATTCATTGGGGTTATAGTGTAATCTGGCATCATCTGGGACTCCAGTTGTCTTTGAAGAAAATGCGCAAACTGACAGTATCATTGATTGTATGATGATCAATTGGAGTACTGAGACATGAGAAATCCCAGGATCGGGGTTCAAATCCCTGTGACCCCATTTTTAATAATTCCTGTATTTTAATAACTTATTAATTAAAAATTTATTATTATATGGAATTTCAAAATATTTAACATCTTTAAAATCTAATTTAAAAGTTATAATAAATAGATATATATTGCGAAATTATTTAACTATTTTATAAAACAAATTTTTTATTAGCTTAATTTTATAAGTTTAAATCAAAATTAAATTTCGCAAAATACTATAAATTAGGTGTAAATATGCCAGAAAATGTAAGTACAGAAGGAAATATAAAAAGAGAAGAAAAATTATGGGCTGATGTAAGAGGATATAAAGTTGCTACAAACAATGCACGTATTCTTGGTCAATTAGATGAGCTACTTATCAATGAAAAAACTGGAAAAATCATTGATATAGTTGTTAAGCTAGACACTGATCAGAAAGTTAATATTAAAGGTGCTAGATCAGATGGTGAACATATACTTGTTCCATTTTCAAGAGTTGAAAAAGTTGGAGAATTTATAATAGTTACCGAATAACTTCTTATTCATTTTAACTGGGAATGTTGCTAATTTACATGATACATGGAATATTAAATCTAATAAGTAAAGATCAATCAATACTAAATGA
>JAITXE010000021.1 GCA_031284925.1 Methanobrevibacter sp. | reverse complement strand
TTCGTATTCAAACATTCATTTCACTTAACCTATATTTTATGAAGTTATTTTTCAATGTTATTATGTTATAATTTTATTTTAAATTTATTAAATTTCATATTTTTTACTAATATATTTTTCATTACTATGTTTTAATATTTTAATTACCAATTATTATTTTAAAAAGTTTTATAACAATTTTTATCTTAGACTAATCATTATTTTAAAAATATATCTTAAAGCACGGTAATGTTTTCATATAATGTGTCTCTTAGTGCTGGAATTCTTCCTATATTTTCAATGATATTTTTAAGATTTTTTACATCTGTTTTAACACCATAAGATGCTCCTGCTGATTTAGATATATTTTCTTCTCCTAATGTTCCTCCTAAATCATTAGCACCTGCTAAAAGGGAAACTTGGGCAAATTTAAATCCTAATTTAACCCATGAAGTCTGAATATTTTTTAAATCATTATGAAACATTAATCTTGAGATTGCATAAACCTTTAAATCTTCAGTTCCAGTAGATCCTGATTGGGATTTTCCTTCTAAAAATAATGGTGCTTTTTTATGCATAAATGATAGAGGTACAAATTCAGTAAACCCTCCTGTTTCTTTTTGAATATTTCTAATTATTTCTAAATGTTCAACCCTATTTTTTGCAGTATCAATATGCCCATACATCATGGTTGCTGTTGTTTTAATCTTTGATTCATGTATGGTTGTTATAACATCTATCCATTCCTGAGTTTTGAGTTTAGTTGGACATATAATCTTTCTAACATCATCATTTAAGATTTCAGCAGCTGTTCCTGGCGTTGTCCCAAGTCCTGCTTTTTTTAAGAGTTTTAACCCTTCTTCTAATGATATTTCTGCTTTTTTAGATCCATAGTAAAGTTCCATTGGTGAAAAGGCATGTATGTGAACATTGGGACATTCTTTTTTAACTCCTTTTAAAATATCTTCATAAAAGTAAATGTCAATGTCTTTATGAAGCCCTCCTTGAATACAAAATTCTCTGGCTCCATTTTTATATTCTCTCTTAGCTATATCAACTATTTTATCTATGCTTAGAAAAAAAGCATCTTCATCCTTTTCTCCTTTTTTAAATGCACAAAAACCACATGTACCTACACATATATTTGTAAAATTAATATTCTGGTTTTTAAGGAAAGTTACTTTATCCCCCACCACATTTTTTCTAACAATATCAGCAGCAAGTAGTAAAGAAGTAATATCCTGCCCTTTAATTTCCATCAAATACAATGCATCTTCAAAGGATATAGGATTATCTAAACTTTCCTCTAAAACCTTCTTAGTTTCATATTCAATATTTAACTTTGAGAACATAATTCTTATTATTTGCTTTTTTTAATTTATAAGTTACTGTTTATGATTTTAGTGTATAATTTTTAATAAAGAAGACATTTTTTGCTCATGTTTTTTAAAAAAATCTTTTATAATTGTTAAATTTAAATTATGATACTAGTAGAAATTTATTTAAGTTTTTAACTTGAAAATTTCATATTTTTAGCTTTATTAAGCCAATTTATTTAGTTAAAGTATCTTTATTTTGTTTTATTTTTAAATATGCCTCTGTTTATTTCAATAGTTAATATAAATTAATTATTATAAATATTTATTTAAGAATATTTTCATTTATAACTTTATAATTTAAATTTAAAATTCTTTAATCAATATATAATTAAAATAAACGATTTTAATCCATTCTATTTTCTCATTTTTTTAAGTTATTATAATTGATTTAAATCACTAATTTATTAATATTTTTCTTTAATTTTTATAATTTTCAAGTTAATATTTTCATAAAATAATATTGTATTATAACTATGAATAGTGTACAAATTTTAATAAAATTTTAATAAAATAAAGCGAAACCTTTATATAAGAATTAGTACAACATTACTTTGGAGGTGAAAATATGAGTGAATTACCAATTGCACCTGTAGGTCGTATATTAAAAAATTCTAATGCACAAAGAATTAGTGATGATGCTAAAATTGCATTAGCAGAAGCTTTAGAAGAATATGGTGAGGAATTAGCTAAAAAAGCTGTTTCTTTCGCTAAACATGCTGGTAGAAAAACTGTAAAAGCTGAAGATATTAAATTAGCAACTAAATAAGTTGTTTTTTATTTATTGATCCTTTAGACCAATTAACTTTATTCATTTTAGAATTATTCTATTTTTAATATTTTTAATTCATACACAGTTAAGAAGTTTCATATATTTATTTTCATTAATTAAAAAATTAATAATATCTATTTCTAAAATATTTATTTTTATAATAAAATATCCATGTTATTATCAAAAACTTTTTTCTTATTTTGTTTTTATTATAGGATAGATAAACCAAATACTTATTTTTTAAGTGAAAATTATTTGCATATGGTTTTCCATTAAACTTAAATTTTATATTAATTATAAATATAATAATAAATAATAATAAAAAATATAAAACAAACTTTATATATAAAATAATATAAAACTTTATAAATAATATAAAATTTGTAAATAATACAAGAACATATTATAGGACCGGTGGTCTAGGGGTATGATACCTCCCTGACACGGAGGTGATCACGAGTTCGAATCTCGTCCGGTCCATTTGCCGTGGTAGTTCAGTTGGGAGAACGCTAGACTGAAGATCTAGATGTCGCTGGTTCAAGTCCGGCCCACGGCATTTCTTTTCATTATTTTCTCTTTTTTTAGTTTTTATTATTTAATTTGATTATAGATAAATATATTTTGCCTATTATTATTTTAGAAAATTGTTTGATTAGATATTGATAATTACTAATTCAATAATTACTTCATTGTATATTAAAATTATAGAAGCTCACAAATGAAATTAAAATTTAATCAATTATTGCTGAGATTTTACATTACTATTTTTTAAAAATTTTTTATCGTTTTCTAAAAATTAAGGGTATTTATTTATATATAATAAATTTAATAACAATTGTTATATCTTTTTTATATAAAAAATAATTATAAATATTAAAGTTATATAAAAACAATTAGTGAATTTAATGAATGATTAATAATTTATTTTTACATATAATGATTAATAAAAGAGATATTCATATTAAATATGTACAGATTAAAGATATATACATACTAAGATATATAATCTTAAGTTTGTTATTTAAGTCAAAAATAAGTCTATGGATGTGATTTTATGGTATTAATTGTTGGAACTGGAGTTGGTGGAGCTATATTAGCTATGGAACTTGCAAAAGCTGATATTCCTGTTACTATTGTTGAAAAAGGACCTTATACTAATGTGGAAGACTCTTATAAATATTATGATCAAAAATATTATGATAGGATTGAGGATGATTTGGATCTTTCTAAAACAACATGTGTTGGAGGTTCAAGTGTAGTAGCAGCAGGAAATGGTGTTAGATTACTTGAAGATGAATTAAAAGGATATGGTGTAGATATATCAACTGAATTAGATGAAGTAGAAGAATTAATAGGTGTTCACCAATTAGATGACTCTCATTTTGGAGAGGGCACTAAAAAATTCATAGAATCTGCTAAATCAATAGGTTTAGATGTAATTAAGATGCCAAAATTCATTAGAGAAGAAGATTGTACAATATGTGGTAAATGTGCATGGGGATGTCCTAGTAATGCTAAATGGACTTCACAAGACTTTATTAAAATAGCAGTTGAACATGGTGCAGAATTAATATATAGCTCTGAAGTGACTGAAGTTTTAACTGAAGGAAAAGCTGTTAAAGGAGTTAAAATTAAAAAAAATAATGGTTCTACTGATACTATAAGCTCAGAGATCGTTGTTTTAGCAGCAGGAGCAGTTGATTCAGCTATTATTCTTCAAAGATTAGGTTTAAAAGCAGGTGAAAAACTATTCCTTGATCCATTTGTTACTGTTGGGGGAGTTTTAAAAGATATAAACTACAGCAGTGAAGTTACAATGAATGCTTTATTTATAGGTAAGAATTTTGTCCTTGCTCCACATTACTCAATCATACTTAATCAGAATATTAATGATGATAGTATTGAGAAGAAAGATATTCTATCTATAATGGTTAAAATCCCAGATGATACCTATGGAAAAATCAAAGAGGGAAAAGTAGTTAAACAAAACTCAATTAAAGATGTTAGATTTATTGCAGAAGGTGCTGCAACTGCTGGAGCTATTTTAGTTGCAGCTGGTGTTGATCCTAACACTATAGTTTCAACTCATCTTAGAGGAGCACATCCTGGAGGAACAGCAGCAATTAATGAGATTGTTGATACTAATCTTGCAACTGAATATGATGGATTATATGTTTCTGATGCAAGTGTAATTCCTGAAGCACCAGGAGCACCACCAATTGTGGCTATTTTAGCATTATCTAAAAGATTATCTAAACATTTAATTGAAAAACTGAAATAATTTTTTTAATATTTAAATACTTTAATTATTTATAACCCTTTTTTCCTTCTTTTTAATTCATCAAATACTTTTGGGCATGAATTTTATTGTCTGTTTCTATATCATCGCATATTAATAATTTAGATTCCTTATTTTTAAAAACAAAAATAATTTCATAGTTTCTATCAATACTATTTCGTATCTTGAATATAACAACAATTCCTGTAAAAAGGAGAAAATCATGGTGAAAAATTAAAACGATTAGTGGTGGCATATCCATCAGGAAACATGACAGCTATTGTCTTCGATGATTCGAGAAGACAGGATTTGAGAGAACTTAATGAGAGAATTATGAAGACTTGGAGTCAGGAAAATCCTGATAAACCACAAATTGAACAGTGTTGTTTTATTACTACACCAAAAAACGATGATGCAATAGCTCGAGTAGAAATGTTTGGAGGTGAGTTTTGTGGTAATGCACTACGAAATGCTGTGAAAGTTCTATCTGGGGAAAGTAACAGTAAGGGAATTATAAAAGTATTTGGTCTAGACGATCCATTAAAATATCAATTAAATGGTTAAATTGTCTCTGTTGAGATGCCATTACCAATTAATATAGTACAAATCGATATTGACATAATAATTAAGCTTAATGGAGTCTCTCAAATCGTGGGGACTGATAAAATACAGACAACAAGACAAACACCACAGTAATTATTGGTTAAACTATGGAGTGATAATAAATATGACCTAATAGATCGACCAGTCATTGGGGTTAGCTATTTTGATTTAGAATTTAACAAGGCAGATTTTCGTGTTTGGGTGAGATGTTGACACAATATTTGATGAAACTGCTTGTGGTAGTGGAACAACAGCTATTGGAATATTTAAATCAATTACAGATGAGAAGTCAATTGAGCTGGAAATAGTGCAACCATCTGGAGAGAGTATAACTGTATGCACAGTTTATGAAAATAAAAGAATAGCAAAGGATACTATATCTGGGAGGGCGGATCTGATTTATGATGTTGAGCTTGAAAAAAAGTCAGATGAATATAAAAAGATTCTCGAAAGTGTTCCTGATTGGAAGGATCTTGAGAAGATACTGGTATCAGTTGAATCGGATGCATGTTGCTTTCAAATCTTAAAAAAATCTAAATTTCTGAGTGTAAATCAAGTAGGAGATATTCTGAAAATATATTCTGGTAAGATACTTTTACGGGAAGCTGTGATAGATAAATTGGAACGAATCGCTGAGCAATTATATTATGAGACAGGGTTGAGATTAGATGTTGTTTATGGCTATCGACCAATCAAACGGCAGGTTGATTTGTTTAAACAAGAAATGGACAAGCATGTTGATAAGATTCCTGATGAAAATGAAAGAAAATCATTCATACACAAAATCAAGTTTGCTGTACCAGAAGTAGTAGGTCATCCAATAGGTGCTGCAGTTGATGTTCAAATAGTTAAGGATGAAATACTAATAGATTTTGGAACTAAAATATGGGATTTTGTTGATGTGCTAACTTTTTCACTATTTATTAATGAAGTTGCCAAGAGTAATCGATTGTTGTTGCGAAAATATATGATGGCAGAATGATTTGCACCATATGATGGAGAATGGTGGCACTTTTCCTATGGTGATAAAGAATGGGCGAATTACTACGGATTAAGTGAAGCATATTATTCAGCGATTCGTGATGAACAAATTATTAATAAATTACATGTTTAAATATTTAAAGGATTAATTTTAAATATAAACATTTATAATAACTATTTTTATAAAAATAATGGTTAACCTTCCCATAATTAAAATTTTAGAGGATTACAATTTATTTTAAATAGTTAATATTTATTATTAATAAAAAAATATAGAAATTTAAGCAATTATAATTTAAATCATATAAATAAATATTATAAAATTTAAAAATATAAATTAGGATAATTTAGAATAAAAAGTTCATAATTTAAATTAAAAAGTGCAGATATGAGCAAAAAAATAACTATAAATATTTAATTTAGAAAATAAGAATTAAAAAGGTGTAAAATTGGAATTTTTTGATGTTATTAAAAATAGATATAGTGTACGAGGATATAAAAATGATAAAGTTGAAACTGAAAAGTTAAATAAGATTTTAGAAGCTGCTACAATAGCTCCTACTGGTGTTAACTTTCAAGCATTTAAAATATTTATTATAGAGACTGAAAAAAATAAAGAAGACTTACTAAAAATTTATAATAAAGGCTGGTTTGTTGAAGCTCCATTAGTTTTGTGTGTAGCAGTTAATAAATCAAAATCATGGAATAGACCATGGGATGCTAAAAATATAGCGGATATTGATGCATCAATTGTAATGGATCATATTATTCTTGCAGCTACAGATTTGGGTCTTGGAACATGCTATATTGGAGCATTTAAAAACTATGAAGCCATTAAATTTTTAGATTTACCAGAAGAATACGAACCAGTTTTATTTACTCCACTTGGATATCCTAATGCAGATAGATCAAATAGGCCACGAAAACCAGTAGATGAAATTGTTGAATATAAATAAATATTTAAGATATGAGTTCATTTAAAATATCCTATCTAAAATTATAATATTTGCATTAAGTATATTTAAAAAAAAACATGTTTAATATTAGAACACATGATATATTAAAATGAAGATAGATAAAATGGAAAAAATATATTATTTAACTATTAATAAAACAACGGCAATAGAATGCAACCAATTATTTTAAAAGCAAATAGCAATGAAGAGATTTCTAAAATTTCTCAACCTTTTTTAGAAAAAAAGTTTAAAGAGATTTCTAAGGGTGATTCACATATTATTTTAAAAAAAAGAAATTTTGGTAGTCCCATCATCCATATATGTTTTTTACTTTTAATTTTATTTGGGGACATATCTTTTTTTGAAAACCTCCCATTTCTCAATAGTTTTCAAAGTAGCCCCCCAAAATACAATATTTTTGTAACATACATCTTCTGTTTTTTTTATGTAGCATATATTATTTTTAATCTATTTACAAAAACTAAAGTAATTTTAATCACAACAGAAACAAGGGATGAAGATGGAAATCCTATAAAATTTAATAATATTGATGAAGTTTAAGATTTAATAAATTATAATCTTTTGCGAGATTAATCTTTTTTAGTTTCAACTACTTTTTTCAAATATTATATTTTTAAAAATTTGTATTTTGTCTTTATTCTTGATTTAAACTTATAGAATTAAGATAATAAAAAATTTGTTTTATAAAAATTAATTGAAATAATATATAAATTAAATAATTTCGCAAAAGACTATATTTAATAATCTTTTAAAGCACAAGCAAATTTTTAATCTGATGCTTTTTTCTTTCTATTTACTCAAATAAGATGATGAGAAATATAATTCCTAAATATTATGGATGGTGGTTAAAATGATTTATAAGAAAATGTATAAAATTTTACTGAAATAAATTTTTATAGAGAATATTGATTTTGGTATCTTTACAATTCTCATATTTAACATAGTCCATATATTTTTATATTTATTTAAAAAATTCCTATCTAATTTTTAGTCACGAACAAATATATCAATTATTAAAAAATATATTTCATATAATACAAAAAACTTTAAATAATTATGTAAATATCATTGGCAAGCAACTGTGGATGAAAAAATAGATATATCATATTATGCTGATGATAAAAAATCTTATATATTTTAGAGAAAAACATTCATGGCTTAAAATATAAATCAATAATGAAAATTTAAATGATAAGCAATGCCAATTTGTTATTGAGCAATTAGATAATATAACTACTAAAAATACTTTATTTGAAAACACTATATTATATAGGGGACTATCAAATGATCGCTTTGTATTTGAAGTAATTCATAAAGGAGGATTTTTAGAAAGAGGGTATTGTTCAACAAGTTTCAATAAAGAAATTGCAAGAAAAAAGCAAAAGGTGGTTGGATAATGGAAATTCATGCCCATAAAGGAACCAATGGATTTTATTTAAAATCTTATTCTGAAAATATTATTGGATTGGTGAATATTTACTTCCAAGAAATATGAAATTTAAAGTAATAAATGTAAATTCTTTAAATAAAATATTTGGAGTTATCATAATATCATGAATATTTTTATATAGTTTAATGAATATAATAATAAACATATAAAAAAAATCCCTGAAAGAATAATAATAGGAGAAATTATGATGGAAAATCCATTTACTGAAGAAGAAATAAAAAAAAGATTAGAAAAACCCGAAAAAAAGAAATTATACTTCAAAAACCACCCTAATGAAGCAGAAAAGCTCATGGTTGAAAAAGCGATAAATGATACTGAGAAATTAGTTAGATCATTGGAAGAAGAATTAGGAAAAGCAAATTTAAATCTTAATGCAGAAACTAAATATACTAAAAGTGATGATACATTTTCAATTATTACTAAAAGTAATAATATTGATAATAAGAGAGATTTTTCAATAATGCTTAATGAAAATGTCTTATTAGATTTTAATAAAAATTTTATTCCTATTGCTATGAGATTTTTAAAAGCATCCAAATATTTAATGAACACCAAATCAAAAATAGACGCGACAGTTTTCCGTAATAATCCTATTTTTAAATTAGAGATAGTTGTAAGTGAAAATAATATTAAAGTAGAAATGGATTTAAAATTTAAAATCCATAATAAAGCAATTAAACACGAATTATTACCACTTACCACTTCAAATGAGCTTAATATCCCCCCAATAATCGCTGAAATAAGTTAAAAATAAAATTTTAAAAATAATAATTAAAAATCAAGTGAGCTATGCAATGATTGAAATTGAAAACCTTAATAAAACTTATAAATTAGATAATGGAGAAGTAACTGCTTTAAAAGACATTAATTTAAAGGTTAAAGATGGTGAAATAGTAGGAATAATAGGTAGAAGTGGGTCTGGTAAAACAAGCTTACTTAGAATATTACGGGGTGTGGAGGATTTTGACTCTGGTAGAGTTAAAGTGGCTGATGCTGAAGTAAAGAGTGATTCAAGTAAATATTATTTTAATAAATTAAAAAAAGAAACAGCTATTCATCTTCAAAGATCATTTGGGTTATGGCCTGAATCAGCATTTAATAATGTTATTAAAAAATTATATGCCACTAAATATGGGGATGAATCCATGGTTGATTTTGATTTAGCAAATGATTACTATGGAGATGAAGCAAGAAAACTCCTTGAAATAGTTGGTCTTAAAGATAAAATAGATCATTATGCCCCAGTCTTAAGTGGTGGGGAAAAGCAAAGATTAATCATTGCAAGACAATTAGCAAAAAAACCTAAAGTTTTATTACTTGATGAACCTGCAACAATGGCATGCCCAAAAACAAAACAATCCATTTTAGAAGCCGTTAAAAACATTAATAAAGAGTTAAATGTTACGGTTGTTTTAGTTTCACATTTACCAGAGATACATAGATATTTATCAGATCGTTTAATTCTATTAAAAGATGGTGAAATTAAAAAAGAGGGAAACACTGAAGAAATCATAGATGAGTTTTTAGAGGATATTGAAGAAGAAATTCCATTAGATGATTCAAGAACTTCAGAGGAAATAATTAAGGTCAAGGATCTTTATAAAAGATATTACCTTCTAACAGGAGGGAGTGTCCTTGAAATTAAAGATATTAATTTCAATCTTAATAAAGAGGATATTTTATCTATTGTTGGAACAAGTGGTGCTGGAAAAACATTACTTTTAAAAATGATGGCTGGTCTAGAGCAAGCTGAGAGAGGTGAAGTTTTATATAAATCAAATAATAATTTTTGGACGGATATAAATAAAGTAAGTCTTGAAAGAATGGATATTAGGAGAAATTTAGGTTTTATGCACCAAGAGTTTGCTCTCTCTCATTATGCAACGGTTAGAAGTCAATTAGCTGTTAGATTAGGATTTAAAAATAATGATATAGTCGATTATGCAAAAAAGAAAGCAAAAGAATTGAATTTATCAGATGAACTCTTAGATTCCCTATACAATCTCACAGACCTACCTGAAATTGAGGCAAAAAATCGTCTTGAACAAGTAGGTTTAGTGCCAGAGATCTTACATGAATTATTCCCAAAATTTCCAGATAATGCAGTTAAAGATGAGGTTCGTGAAATCTTTGATGGTTTGGATTTATCATTAGATATTTTAGATAGGAAGTCTTATGAATTATCTGGAGGTCAGAAAGTAAGAGCCACTTTAGCATTAGCACTTTGTTCTAAACCAGATATATTATTCTTAGATGAACCATTCGGAGATCTTGATCCATTAACTTTAAGAATTGTATCAAATTCTATTAAGAAGATAAACAAGCAACTAAAGACAACAATAATAATAATTAGTCATAATATAAATTTCATTAAGGAATTATCTAAAACAGCTATTTTAATTAAAGATGGAGAGTTAATTGATACGGGAAATACCTTAGAAATTTTAAATAAATTTAGTAATTTTTGTGAGTTTAGTTAAACCAAAATATTATATATATTATTAAAATATATATTATATATCTATTTATTAACTAAATTATTTTATTAAATATATTAAAATTTGGGATAGGTGAATTAATGGGTGAAAAATTAAGTGAAAATATTGAGGAATATCTAGAGGTTTTATACACTTACAGAAACAAAAACACGTATGTTTCCACAACAAAAATCTCAAAAAGCTTAGGAATAGCTCCGGGAAGTGTTACAGGAATGCTTAAAAAATTAGATTCTCAAGGATACATTTCTCATGAACCTTATAAAGGAGCTATTTTAACTGATAAAGGTTTAACAATTGCAAAAAAGATAAAAAGAAAGCATAGAATTCTTGAAAGCTTCTTATTAAATGTTTTAAATATAACAGATAAAAATATCCACAACGAAGCATGTAAAATGGAACATAGCTTATCTGATGAAGCTGAAAGAGCAATGTGTTTAATACTAGAACACCCAGATATCTGTCCTGATGATAAAATAATCCCTGCATGTGATTTTAATTTCAGTAACTGCGAAGAATGCCAAACCAATGAAGAAGTCAATGAAATAGGAGTCAGAGGGCATGATTTAATCCCAATTTCTCAGCTATTAGAAGGAGATAAAGGAGAAGTAAGATTCATTCGTGGAGATTCATCCATTCTCCCAAAACTAATAAGCTTAGGAGTAGCTATTGGAACCAAAATCCACCTAGAAAATGAAATAGACGGAAAAGAACCAATTAAGATTAAAGCAAATGACAATAAAATAGAAATAAGCAAAGAACTATCAAACAATGTATTCATCAAAGTAGATGAATAATAAGTTTAATATTAATATAATTAAAATTGGATAAGCTGGGGAGATTTCTCTCCCCCCACACTCTCCTAAGAATGATTCGTGTCACTTTATGACAATCTACTCAAGTATACATTTATATTCTACCATGAAAATTTTTTATTCCAGAAATTTTTAATGCTTTTGGCATAATATATTCTCTTTTCTAAATTATCCGAATACTTTCCTATTTTATCTTAATTAGTATTACACTCATTAATGTCTGGAAATGTAAATTTCAAAGAATTTTGAAGTTTTTATTAGTTGTTCTCCTAAGCTTTCAATGATTAAGTCATGTTTTACTTTATATTCATGTTATACACAATTTGATGGTTACTTTGAAAACACTCGAATATTTATATTTATTTTAAGTCCTGAGATAAAATAATAAATGGATTGTTAAATGGTTTATTGGGTATTAATATTAAATTCAATGATTAAAAAATGGGCCGATAAATTTGATACCAAAAATCAATCATTAATATAATAGAATTTTAATCAGCATCTAAGTTAATAATATTACTACTTTCAATAATTTCACCTATATCATGTGTAACTATAATAATAATTTTATCTTTCTTAAGATTTTGAATATTGGCATTAATTATTTTAGTAGTTTCTTCATCTATTGAAGATGTACATTCATCAAAAATCATTATATCTGTGTCACGAATTAAAGCACGACCTAAAGCTATTTTTTGGGCTTGACCAGATGATAAATTAGAAGCATTTTCATTAATAATGTAGTCTAAATTAATATCAATTTCAACATCATTAAGAACTTTTTGAATTTCTTCATTACTATATGATTTGTTTAACATGATATTATTTTTAACTGAATCATTAAATAGATACGGTTCAGCATAAACATTAGTAATAAGTTCGTCAAGATTATCAATAATGTTAATATTAACATTATTCATTGTTATAATACCATAGTCTGGTTCATATAAATTATTAATTAAATTAATCAAGGTAGATTTACCCGAACCATTAGAACCAATAATATAGTTTAAACCTTTGGTAAATTTACAAGTAAAATTAGATAGAATCATTTTGTCATGTTTAAATTGAATATTTGATAGATTAACAAATTCAACATTAAAAATACTTTTTGATTGTGAAGATATATCAGTTTCTAAATTATCGATTTCTTTTACTTTATTGAATGAGGGACTTAATGTTTTATAATGCATCCATAATGATGATACACTATTAGGTGGTTGGAAAAATATTATCAGATAATTTAAAAATGCTATAAAAACCCCAACGGATAATTGATTTTGAATTATCATATTAGTACCTTCATAGATAAAAATAATTATAAACAATATTGAGATTATAAAAATAATAGTTTCATTTAATGCAATATAGCTACCACTTTTTAACCCATTAGAAAAGCGATTGTCATTTAAGTCAATGTTCTTTTTATGATTATACTGTTTTAATTTAAAATTTTTAACTAATTTAATATTAGATAAAGTATTATTAATAAATGATGATAGTTTAATATCATATTGAACTATTTTCTCTTGGTAACATTCATTTTTCTTTGATAAAACATAATTTATAATAATGCAACATAAACAAGGTATTCCACACAGCAATGTCAAATAAATTGATAGTTTAAACATTATTATTAAAGGAAACAAGACCATTATTAATGACCCAATTAATTCAAATAAAATAAAAACAGCAGATGACGATTCTTTAATACTATATGTATTACGTAAACTCAATTCAGTTATTTTATATTTTTGAATTATATTAAAAGGCAAACTTAATATTTTAGAAAATATATTTGTAGATAAATTATTATATAATTTAAACTCAAATTTAAATAGCAAGTAGGTTTTCATGTATTTTGAAATTATAGATATAATAAATAAACTACCAATTTCAATTAATAACAAATATAATAAATTAAAATTTTTAGGTAATAGAACATTATCAACAAGTTGCTGTATAAATAATGGATTATAAATATCATATAAATATGAAGTAAATGTTAATATAAAAATAGATATTAAATATTTCTTATAATTTAATAAATATTTAAACATATTTTATGCCTTGAAATTTTGTTTAAATGATTTTTATTGTGTTTTATCCACTTACACTTTTTATTATTTAAAAAATACTCATTTAAACGAATTGCCATACATAAATTACAATGATCATAATCATCACAATTACCACAAATATCTCGAACAGGTTCTTGTATTTTATCAATTCTACAATCTGTAATTCTGTTAAAAATATTTGGATAACTATCTTTGAAAATATTATCTATACTTAAAACATTATCACAAACATTACAAAACTTAATTGTACCATCATAACTAATTGTTATATATTTTGAACCAGCAGCACAATTATTTCTATTTACATTATCTACAAAATGTTCACTAAGTTTAAGAACAAAACCATCAGGATAATTAGAACCAACATTATTAATTTTCTTATTAATCTCGGGTAAATCAGCAATATTATAAATAACTAATTCTTCTGATGCTCTACCTAAATTATCTACACCATCGATACGAACACTCTTAACATTCATTTCATATAACATTTCAACAGTTTCATTAAAACTATCATAAATTTTTGGTGTAATCAATAATGTTACAAAGTGATTAATATTATTATCAACCACCAATTTAATATTATTTTTAACATTTTCATATTGATTATTAACACCAATAAAGTTTTCATAATAATTTTTATCGCTTGAATGTAATGATAATTGAAGAACTAAATTACTCATATTTTTAAAAGCATTAACATGATTTTTAAG
The DNA here is from genome assembly GCA_031284925.1 of Methanobrevibacter sp. Classification (GTDB taxonomy): domain Archaea; phylum Methanobacteriota; class Methanobacteria; order Methanobacteriales; family Methanobacteriaceae; genus Methanovirga. The sequence goes on along the minus strand of JAITXE010000021.1, from coordinate 1,143 downwards.
TAAAGAACCATTTGTAATAATTCGCACTAATTTAAACTTATTGGATGCAAAGTCAATAATTTTATCTATGTCTGGATGTAATAAAGGTTCACCACCTGTAAATTGCACTCCAATAGTACCATTTTCATTCAAATAATTTAATAGTATCAAAAAACTGTGTATTTTCAATAGAACATTCATTATAGCAGTGAATACATTTAAAATTACATTTATTAGTTAATTCAATACATATTTGATAAGGTATTTGTAAATTTTTATTACCATTTATAATAATTTTGTCTGGTATATTATCAATTAATTTAATGAACGGAAGATTAACTAATTCACTTTCAAATTGCAATTTTAAATCATCATAATTTTCCCCAGTTTTCTCAACCATAATTTCAAGTATTTTGCTCAATGGTTCTTGATGATGTTGTAAAATATTAACAATATCATCACTTATTCCGTGACTTGGGGAAATATCAAAATCACCTAATTTAAACAATGATAAATGGTTAAAATTTTTACCCACTTGAATCATATAATTATCTTTTAATGTAATATATTTATCCATAATATTATCAATCATATTATCTCATCCTCAAAAATATAAAAAATAGGCACCATGGATTTTTTCAGGTCAGGTTTAAAATTATGCGGATAACATTTATCAGTATTCCTTATCTATTATGGTGATTTATACTTCTCTGATATGAAACCCACCTAAATCTACGTTGCCAAAAAAAAATAAAAAAATAAAAAAGTAATTTAATTTTAACCATAACAATGATAATGGGTTGCATGACAATTTTGTGTACCTTGATCTTCACCAAGATCAAAATCAAGCTCTTCATAACTCAAATCCATGTTATCTCCCTCCATATTGATTAGTTAATGAGATCTCGCTCAAAAGTTATACTTGATAATATTCGCTAATTCATTGCTGTTAAAATAAGAAAATTTCATTTCAAACAACAAAACAATATCAAAATTGTGCAACATATTATTATTATATTTCACTAAACAGGATATTAATACTTGTACAATTAGTAATTATACTCATTAGTATATAAATGTATCTATTTTTATTTTTGGGGGGGGGGGGGGGGGGGGGGGGGGGGGGGGGGGGGGGGGGGGGGGGGGGGGGGGGGGGGGGGGGGG
>JAITXE010000005.1 GCA_031284925.1 Methanobrevibacter sp. | reverse complement strand
TATCATATTGATTAATTTGCTTTTTCCACCAAATTAAAACCCAATCTGGTTTATTGAGTTTATTTACTAATTTTCCATTTTCATTTTCAAATAAATTTTCTTTTAAGAAGTCCATGACTATATCTTTTTCATGATCCTTAATACCTTTAAACTTCCAATCTAATCTACTATAAGCATCATAAATGTCTTCATATTGATGTTGTGTGTTACATTCTAAATTTATCATATTTGCATAAATACCTAACTGAAAAAGAATATTATATGCATAAATAGAAGAAGTTAATTGCTTATATTTGTAATTAAGTAACTCGGAAACTTTTTTTATATGAAAATCAGGCTGAGATCCTATTAAACTGAAATAAACACCCTTATTAGCTATTTTATCAAATTCAATAAATCTGTTTTTAACATCCTTAATTCCAGCAATTGAACGTGATGCAATTACAACATCATAGTTGCCAATACTCTCTAAAGAAATATCATTAATGTCTGCTTCAACATATTCAATATTTTTTATTCCAGCACTATTTGCTTTTTTTTCAAGAAAATCCAGCATGTTTTTGTAATTGTCAACAGCAATTACTTTTTTAACTTTGGAAGCTATTTTCATGGTTACACTTCCAGTACCTGAACCTAAATCTAAAACAGAATCGTTTTTATCTAATTCCATATTATTTACTAATTTTTCAGGATAATCATCATGTTTCTCCCATAAATTGAAGTCTTTAGCATTATCGTTCCATGTTTTTTTATGTTGATGCCCTTTTTTATGGGCGTCTTTATAATTATTATTCCAGCATTCATTCCAATCAATTTTTTTTATATTACAATTTGAAATATTAATCACCTCTTTTTAAATCATGATTTGTTTCTTTATCTTAATTAAAAATAAAATTAATTTAAATTAGCATAAATTCATATAATAATGATTTAACTATTATATAAATCTCAATATTTAATTTTTAAGATATGCGTGGATGTAGGCTTCCGACTTCCAACAGTTATTATCTTATATTTTGATAGTATATAAAATTTTCGATATTGATGCAGTGTAAAAATTGCTTGATTTTTTTCAATTTTAAAAAATCATGCTTTATCCCATTAAATACATTAGTTTATATGCTTATATATTCTTTTAATATATTTAAAATCAACAAAAAAATAGTCAGATAACAATGATGAGTTCATTATTTGTTATATCATATATGAGTTCATCGATTCAATAAATCTTTCATGTTATAATCTATAATTTGTTTGAAAATATTCGAGTATCTATTTACATTGAGAAAGTAATTAGTATATTTTGGAGCTACTGTACTGAAAATATCCATCAAATCTAATTTTAGGGTACTTTATAAGGAGGTATTAATAATACTTCTTTTAATTTAATAATCATTATAATATAAGCTTATTGTTCTGATTCTAAGCTTCTTATTTTAAGTAGTTTAATAGCTGCTTTTAAATCATTGTCTGTAGTATGTAATGCTTCAATACTCATTTTTTCGGGTATATTAAATATTCTAGAAAGTAATTCAACATTCTCTTGAGTTTTGTCCTCTTTTTTTGTGTTGATTAATTTTTCAGATAATTCTTTTTTAAGGGTAAGATATTCATCTTCATCCATACCAATGTTTCTCATGACATTATCCCTTAATGGGCATGACTTAGATGATTTACAACACCAAACCAAAGATCCGAAGCATGTTCCAGCACCTTCTCCCAATCTTGTATTTTTACCAAATTCATCTTTAATAGATATATACTCTTGTGGTGTGATATTAATATCTTCAAGCGCATGTAAAACAGGGCATGGTTTTACTGGTGGACAGCAGAATGCTAATGCTCTTACATCTCCACCTCTACAAATATGTGATGGTGCATTTTCCCAACTCATTATAAATTCTCCAATATTTTTTAATTCTATTTTTTAAATAATCTTATTTTTTAACTAATTACAAATATTTAATAGATAATCTATGATTTTATAATATTTCTTTTCTGAAGATTATTTATGTAGTTAAAGGTTTTAATTTTTCTTATTTTTATTTAACGGTGCCTTTGAAGCTTTTTTATTAACATATTTTACATGTTCTTTCATGTTTTTTGCTTTACTGTTTTTCCATGGTCTTGCTTGTAATTCATCTTTAAATTTAATACAATCAAATTTGTTGTCTTTGTTTAAAAATGATTTATCATAATTCGTCATAATCAATCATCTCTTTTGGGGTTCTTATTTCTAATCTTTTATATCCTTCTTTAATATTTACTAAATTAAATTGTTTGATTTTATTTGTTTAATTTTTAATAATTTTATTTATTTAACATTTTTTCTTTTTCAGTTGGTGTAAGTTCATCAATAATCTCAGTTGGGTTTCCTATTCTAATAACTTTTCCTCCTCTTATTAATACGACGGTATCGCAAACATTTGAAATAAAGCCCATATCATGAGCGGTGATTATGAATGTTTGGTTTAATTCTTCTCTTTCTTTAAGTATGAAATCTGTAACTTTTACTATTGTTACTGGATCCATTGTACCTGATGGTTCATCTAAGATAACTATGTTTGGTTCTTTAATAAGAATTTGTGCAATAGCTACTCTGTGTTCTTCACCTTTACTTAGTTTATTGGGTTTTTTATCAAGAATATTATTTGCCGTTTCACTATCAAAACCAACGGCATTTAAAACATGAATGGCTTTCATTTTAGCAAATTCTGCAGGTAAATCTAAGCTTATAGCATCAGTTAAATTTCCAAGAACATTTCTATCTGGATATAAAGAGTACTCTTGAGGAAGAAATCCTATATAAGGAGTTACTCTTCCTCTTCCATGAGGTCCAGATGTTTTCATGTCTATCCAGTTATCACCAAGACGAACTTTAATATCCCCACTAGTTGGTTTTGTTAAACCTTTTAACATCCTATTCAATGTAGTTTTTCCAGAACCACTAAGTCCAATAATACCAAATATTTCGCCTTCTTTAATTTCAATACTTATATCATCAACTGCTTTAATAACTCCCCGATCAATAGAATAATATTGTTTTTTTGCATTTTTCACTACAATTATATTTTCACCATATCCACTTTTTTCTATTTTTTTAGGTAGTGGTACTGTTTTTAGGAATTTTTTAACTATCTCAGATGGTGTTCCTTCTTCAATGATTTCTCCGTTTTCTAACCAAATTACTTTATCAGCTAATTCTTCCATGACTTCAGGCCAATGTGAAGTAATTACCATGGTTGTTCCTTCTTCTTTAACATTATTGATTAATGCTTCATGCAAATTATCAGCTGTTTGAGGATCTAATGTTCCAGTAGGTTCATCTGCTAAAAATAACATAGGATTTTTAGCAATTTGTCTTGCAAGAACAACTCTTTGTTTCTCACCACCACTTAAATCACGGGCAAGATGAGTTATTCTATGATTCATTTGCACCATATCAAGCAAGTCTAAAGCTTTATACAATTGTTCTTCATATTCTCCCTCAGGCATTGCCTTAATTACATTTTCAATAACAGTATCCTCATCGTATAATGCAAAATTCCTTTGTAACATTATAGATATTCTTTTTCTAATAGCTGCAAAGATTTTTCTATCAGCATGCCAAAAATCTACTTCTTCAGCCTTAAATTCACCACCACATTTACATTTTTCTCCAGCTTTAGATGGAACATCCGCATTAGAACAATCAGGACAATATGATATGTTATATATAAGTTTTCCGCTGTCTGGTTCATATTCTTTTGTTCCACGAAGCATATTTATTAATACAGACTTTCCAGAACCACTTCTACCAAGAATTCCAAGAACATCACCCTCATCAATTGCAACGTTTATGTTCTTTAGTATGCTTACCCCATCAAATGTTTTATTAATATTTTCAAGAATTATAAAAGACATTTCTTCACCTATAGATTAATTCAAACTGTAAAAACATGTATGATTTTTTGAAAAGATAAATTTTGTTGTAAATAATTAAATAGTAATTATATAAATTTAATACTATAAATAATATTTATTTTTTATTTAATTTTTTCTGAAAATTCATCCCATTTTATATATCTCATTAATTGTCTTATCATTCCATAAATCTCTCTTTGCCATTCAGTATGTAAAGTTTTTACCTCCTACCTCTTTTAGTAATATTTATACCTTATATTTTTTTAGGTGAAAAGAATAAATTTCTTAAGTTAACAGCAGTTGATTCTGTTGCACTTAAAAATGAAATCACACATGTAATTTACAGTATCTAAAATAAGTGATTTAAATATGTAAAAATTTTTTAAAAAATACAATTGTGTGGAAATCCCTCTTAGTATTTTAGATATTATTAAAATTATCTCCATCTTTTAATATTTCCATTGAAATCTATATGTTTTATATTTAATATCCATGAAAGTAATAATAGCAAAACTATAAAAACAACAAAGTATAAAACATTCCAATGAGAAAGTAGTGCAAACATCAATAATTTCCCTTATTATAATTAAGAAAATTTCATTTTAGATAAATAAATATCAAGGTTTTCTTTAAAATTACTGTGCTAAGTTAAAAAATCATTAACAAAAATATAATCTTTTAAATTTCTGATAATATATCATGTATTTAAATTTATTTGGAATATGGAATTTTTAAAATGACAATAATATCTATAAATTTATTAATTAATAAGTTTTAGATATTAAACAATTATATTTAGCTGATTTACCACAGTGTATGCACTCTCCATTAGTTTCAGATAAATTTCCTAAAATATCTAAGTTGGTTTTCTCTTCAATTCCCTTACCACAATCATCATTTCCACACCATTTAACAGATGCAATGTTTCCATTTAAAACAATTTCTTCTATTTTACTTAAGTCATTTAGTTCAATAATGTGTTCGTTCATATAATTCCATGCTTTTTGTTTAAGATTATTAGTTATCTCAGATAAATAGTTATTTATATACTCTACAATATCTCCGTCTAAGGAAAATTCTTTTTTCTCTGCTGTATCTCTTCTTATTATATCTATTTTATTGTTTTTTAAATCTCGTGGGCCTAAATCTATTCTAAGTGGGATTCCATTTAATTCGTTTTCATGATATTTTTTTCCTGGTCTAATACCTCTATCATCTATATTAACTCTAAATCCAGCATTTTCTAGGGTATTTTTAATCTCATTTGCTTTACTTAAAACTTCATCGGATTTATCTTTAAATATTATTGGAATTATTGTAATTTGAACTGGTGCTACTAATGGTGGAAGAACAAGACCTTTATCATCTCCATGAATAGCTATTAAGGATGCAATCACTCTATCTGATAGACCATAACAAGTTTGATATGGATGTTTATGGTTTCCATTAGAATCTTCATATTTTATATCAAAGGTTTTTGCAAATGTATCTCCTAAATTATGTACTGTAGCAATCTGTAATGTTTTACCATCTTTAATTAAGCTGTCAAAGGCAAAAGTATAATCTGCACCTGGAAACTTATCCCATGAGGGTCTACTAACAATAGTATAAGGAATAGCTAAGAGGTTAAAAATCTTTTTATAAATATCTATTCCGTTTTCCACTTGTTTAATCGCTTCTTCATAGGTTTCATGAACTGTGTGGGATTCTGTAAATGTGGTGATTTCTCTTACTCTAATAAGTGGTCGTGTGTGTTTAGTTTCATATCTCATTGTATTTACACTTTGATAAACTTTCTTTGGTAAGTCTATATGCGATCTTATCCATAATGAAAACATTGGATAAATTGCTGTTTCACTTGTTGGTCTAATAGCTAATTTTTCATTTAATTCTTTTACTCCACCATGAGTAACCCAATAAACTTCTTCTTCAAATCCTTTTACATGTATTGCTTCTTTTGCTAATTCATTTTCTGGTATTAGTAATGGAAATAAAACTTCATCATGATCTTGATCCATTAATTTTCCAAGTTCTTCTAAGAAATATTTTCTTATTTTAAATCCTTTTGGTAACCATACACTCATTCCCTTAATAGGATACCTTGAATCTATTATCTCCGCTTTTTCTAGAATATCATGAAACCATTGACTAAAATTTTCCATCAGATCACCTTTTATTAATTTAGATAAATATTCCTTTGTTAACCTTTTAATTTCTTTTAAAGCATATTTAAATGATATTTATTATAGTTAATAGTTTTATAAATAATATAACATAATTTTATAAGTAATAATCATTAAATTAATAAATGTTTATTTGTGGCTTCTTATGATGTTTTTGCTGTTTTGATTTATCTAAGCTTAATACACAATATTTTTGAATTTCATTTATATGTCTAACTAAAATATCTGCCATTGAACGGGAAAAATTTTCTTTTATAACTATTCTTAAGACAGCTATGTTTTCTGCATTAGATGGTAAGGTGTATGCAGGAACAATCCAGCCATGTTGTCTAAGTTTCTCTGAAATTTCAAATACAGAAGTACAATCTAAAAATTCATCCTTTAATTTGATTGTAATTACGGGTAAAACTAATTTTTCAGTTAAACAATCGAAAACATTAGTTTTTTCTATTTTATCTAAAAGATAGTAACTTGTTTGCATGAGATTTTCCATTATATTAGTGTAACCTTTCATTCCTAATCTTAATAAATTATAATACTGAGCTAAAACCATACTGCTTCCTTTTGAAAAATTTAAGCTGAATGATGGTAATTCCCCTCCAAGATAATTTACATTAAAAATAAGTTCTTCACTTATATATTTAGCATCTCTAAATATAACCCAACCAACTCCAGGATAAACAAGCCCATATTTATGCCCTGAAACATTGATAGAACGAACATTAGATAATCTAAAATCCCATTTAAAGTCAGGATCTGTAAATGGTATTACAAAACCCCCACTTGCAGCATCAACATGTATGGGAATATCCCAACCTTTTGATTCTTTTATCTTTTCTAGAAGATCATTAATTTCATTTATTTCATCAATTTGCCCTGTAAATGTTGTTCCAATGACAACACCCACAGCTATTGTGTTTTCATCAATGTAATCTTCTAAATGCTCTGCTGTTAAGATATAACAATCCTCTTTCATGGGAATCATTCTAAGTTCAACATCGAAATATTTTGCAAATTTTTTCCAAACCACATGTACATCAGCACCCATAACAATATTTGGTAAAGCATTAACATTTTTTGTCTTTCTATTTTCCCTCCAATACCATTTATGTGCAATAAGAGCTAACATTATTGCTTCAGATGAGCCTATAGTACATGTTCCAGCAAAGTTAGAATCTTCTTGAGCATTAAATAGTTTTGCTAACATATTGACAATTCTTCTATGGATAAATGCTGTTTGTGGATATTCATCATTATCTACAAAATTTTTATCATTGTTCTCAGCTATTAACTTATCTGCTTCATCGTCCATCCATGTAGTAACAAAACTTGCTAAATTTAGACTTGGATTTCCATCAAGATTTAACTCATCATGAATTAACCTATAAGCTACTTCAGGAGGCATTCCATCTTCAGGTATCTCAAATTTAGGTATGGGTTGTGAAAAATGCCTATTCCCATAAGATGTAAGAGAATCATATTCCTTAATTTCTTTTTCTAGTTTTGCATTATGTGATAACATCTTAATCCCTTAATTTTAATAAATCATGATTTTCTCATTGAAATAAATCGGTTTTCTCAATTTCAGATTCGAATTTTTTAACAAATTTACTTGCTATTGGTTTTACTAATAGTGCTAATATTAGACCAATTATTGGGAGTAGTAATAATATTAATACGTTACCCATAATAACATCTATCATTGGTGCAATTACAACCTCTTTTGTAATATTTATTGCATAAGTCATAGGTAATAATTTATTTAATATTTGAAAAAATCCTGGCATTAATTCTATGGGATACATTCCACCAGACCCACCTATTGAAAACACTAAGATAATTATTGCCATGAATTTACCAATATTTCCTATTGTTGATACAAGAGAGTAAACAAATGTAGTAAAACAAAACCCGATAAAAATATTTGAACATAAAAATAAAAGTGGATTTGAATTTTGCACACCTAAGAATAATGAAATTGCTGTTATTACTATTGCTTGAAGCACTGCTAAAATCTGGAATAATCCTAATTTAGAGAAATATTCCTCCCAATGTTTAACTTTAAATCCTTTAACTCTTATAGATAACATAGCAACTAGCAACACACTCCCTATCCATAAACTTAAAGGAATATAAAATTCTGCAATCCCAATACCATTAGCTATTAATGGATGAATATCAGTTTTATTAATTAGTACTGGACTATTAAAGTAACTTTTAACATCATCAAGATTATATTCAGATATTTTAGATAATATTGGGTAATAATTCATATTGAAATAATTAATGTTATTATCAAGTTCTAATCTTTGATTATTGTAGTTATTTACTTGATTGTTAACATTGTCTACTTTAGTATCAAATTTGTTTATCTCATTAATAATACCTAGGTCGCTTATATTATATTTAGTCATGAAATTTTGTAAATTATAACTTAAATCCTTTGAACCATTCTTGATATCATTGTATGCGAGTTGTGAATCTAAATAGTATCTACTTAAATTCTGGTCAATTTTATTCCATCTGTTCTCATAATCATTAACTTTCAAGATACCATTTGCACTACCATTTATTAATTCATCAAATATTATTCCATTTACTGTTGAAACTACTTTATTATTAATTTCTGTTTGTACTCCACTAATACCAACATCCATCATAGTACTTGTTGAAGAACTTGCTTTAGTATTAGTTAGAAGTTGAATCTCAGCTTGCGAAGGATTTGTTGTATTAATTGATTCAAGATGAGTAGTAAAATCATTAGGAATAATAATCAACCCATAATATCTACCATGATTTAATTCATCATAACCCTCACGATAATCAGTATCAACACAATTAAAAGTTTTACTATCTATTAATTTAGTTACAATCTCTTGGGATAAAGTACCATTATCATAATTAATCACCCCAATCTTTAAATTACCAATATTACCCATAGGATTCCAAAATGCAACAATATTTACACTACTATAACATGCTGGAATAATAATTAAAGCAGCCATTACAATAATAGCCCCCCTACTACTAAACAAATTTTTAATATCTCTCTTAATAATTTTTCTTACCATCATAATTTATTCTCTTTTAAATTATTATTCATGTTTATAGTCAATTCAGATAAACTTTAATTTTAATTTCAAATAAAAAACACGATGAATTTTATTATACTATCCCATTAACTTTTAAAGCACATTATTACTCTTATAAAAATCAAATTAGGTATTTAAATTTATTAAATTAGTTTTAAAGCTTTTTATTACCATTAAACATGTTTATAAACTGTTCGATAATTACTATAAAATATAAAGTTTAACTGAATGACCATATATTTTGATAACTATAATACTTTAAATATTGTCATCTCTAAATTCTATCTTTTCATCGTTTTCTAGACCAACAACTTTTCTAAATTCTTTAACTTTTTTCTCTTGATGTTTATGTTCAAGGAATCCATAAACTGATTTATGTCGTGACCCATTGATAATCATTTCAATGGCTTCTTTAGCTATTAAAACATTTTCAATAGTCCCAATAATAGAAACTGTTTTACCAAAAACTGCAACTGAAACTTCAGCCATTTTAATGATAAGTTCTCTTGTTTTTCCATCACGACCTATTATTCTTCCCTTATATCTTTCTAATGCTTTTTTGGATTTGCCAACATAGTCTGTTAATTTCATAACTTCTAAATAAATATCATCTTTATTTAGTTCAATAGCCATCTCAGGAGAAAATCCTCTACCAATAGCTTTAACTATATAATTAGTTTTCCACACACCTAAAGGATCTTCCATATTCTCTTGAGGAGATATTGTGACTGTCCCATCTTCACTATCAATATTTAAATTGGTTTGAGTTAAATCTTCAATTGTTCTTCTAGTTTTACCTTCAAATCCAATTAAAACACCGACTCTTTGCCGAGGAATTTTAACATAATCTGTGGATGCCAAATAATCACCTACTAAAACATTTATATCCATCATACATTTAATATATTAATTATAAAGTTAAATTATATGAAAATTCCATTTTACAATATTTGATACCTTATTTAAATATTTTATCATAATTTATTTTTTCTTTAATTTCATCAATAGATATTTTAACCTTCAGCTTATTAAATTCATTATGAATATTTAAGATATCTCTATCAAGAAGTTCAGGAGCTATTGGATGGTCTAAAACAACAGATTGTGAAACATCAATAATAACTGGGTATTGGTTATGATTTAATATATTAAAATTTGAAAAGTCACCATGGATTAGTTTAGCATCATGAATAAATTTATTAAGTTCAAAAAGAATTTTATCTAAAAAATCATCTGGATCTTCTGGTTTTTGATTTTTTACGGGTTGTGATGGATTTCCATCTTCATCACCAATAAATTCTAAGAGAAGAACATTGTTCATTGCAACTATTGGTTTTGGAATTGAAACATTTTTTTCATAAGCACGATTAAGGTTTCTAAACTCTTTATTAACCCAAGCATTGATTAATTGTCTTTTATTATGGGTTCTAATTTTAAAACGAGGATCTCCTTGTATATAATATTGCATTTTTTTAAAATCTGATGTAGCTATTCTATATATCTTAACTACAACAAAAGAAGAATCTTCTTTAATTCCAAGTAAAACATTCGCTTCTTTACCAGTGCTTATTTCTCCGTTTAAAAGGTCTAAATATGGTTGTTTTCCTAATTTATAAAGAGTTTCTAAGGTTTGCTTATCAAATATATCACTACTTACCTTAAGCTCATCATTATCCTTAATTCTCTTTTCAGAAGCAATTTTTTCTAATTTTAAATCTGCTTTACTTATTTTAGAATCCATAAAATCCTTAAACTATAATTTTATATGAAAATTAAATAGATAAATATCCTTTTCTCTCAAGCCAATTTGATTCTGTTTTAGTGTATCTCCAAATAACATCAGATTTTTCATCACTTTGGAATGGCCATGGCTTAACTAAAATAATATCCCCTTCTCTAATCCAAATTCTTTTTTTCATTTTACCAGGAATTCTACCCATCCTTATTTTTTTATCAGCACATCGAACCTTTAATTTTCCATGTCCCATAATTTGCTCAACAATTCCAGGTATTTCTCCTTTTCTAGGAGTTCTTACTCTTTTAAACTCTTGTGTTCCTTGATTTCTATTTCTTTGATTTTTATTCAAAAACTCTCCTCCAATTTTAAAAAATCCATTAGGATTGAATTATTACTTAACTCAAATTTCTATATTTAAATTAATAGTTAATTATGCTATAGTAATTTATTTGTAATTATTTAAATGATATGATTATATTAAATGATTAAATATGTAAAATTAATTAGTAATAATTTTATATAAAATATGTAATTAAATATCATGTCTTTATTTAATAATTATATTCATTTATTTAATATATATACTTGTTTGAAATAATTGTTTAAAATACTCAATATCTTAAAGGTAGAAAATTCTTAACAGATGAAAATAATTAATATTATTTAGTAATTATTATTTTTATAACTTTAAATAGATTAATATATTAATTAAAGTATTAATAGTTTATATAATATAGTATACGAATCAGAAGCCCCAATTTTTTATAAAAATTCAAATGCAATGACTATTAGATTAGTTTCATCAATGAAAAATTACAAACTTAATTTCAAAATTTCACAAGAAAACAATCTACCTAAATTAAATCTAAAATTATAATTTAATAAATTATTTAAATCTTAAGATCCCAAATATCATCACCAATGAAATGAATAGTTTTAACAGCCTTTCCAGCATTATTATTAATCATTTCATCTGTGGTGATAAGACTTAATCCAACAGCTAACGGTTTATTATGGTATTCATCGACTATAACAACTATATCATCTTTAATTATATTTTCAGAAGCATCTGTAATTCCTGGACTCATAACATCTGCCCCATTTACCATGAATTTTACTGCACCCATATCAACAACGATTTTTTTAATATTTCCCATATCATTATTAATTAAATATTTCAATGTGGGATACGGTTTATTGTCTATTAATATAATTGCTGGTTCATTATCAACTAAAATGAATGGGATAGGATCAGCTTCCAAATATTCTACTCTTTCCCCATCTGCTAAAATAAAGGAATAGTCACCTAAATTATTCCTAATTTCTTTTAATTTTTTTTTATTTAAAAAATATCTATTTCTAATTTTCATTTAAATCCTTTAATTAATTTTTTAATTATTATATATATAAATCCCTAAATATTAATTCATTCTTTTTTTAAATTCATTTAAAACTTCTTCTAATTCAATTTCTTTATAAACTAAAAGAAGTAAGGTGTGAAAAATTAAATCTACAGATTCTTCAACTATATTTTCATTATTTTTTGATGCTATTATAAATTCCGTAGCTTCTTCACCTATTTTTTCTAGTATTTTATCTTCCGCTAATTTATCGCTGTCTTTCATTAATTTTGATGTGTAAGAATCAATAGGAAAGTCTCTACGATTTCTTAAAGTTTCATAAACTTCTTTGATTATAATTTCATTTGACATTATTAAAAACCTTTAATAGCTATTTTTAGTATTTATCAATTTCATCTTTTTGTTTTCCTCGTTTCATGTTTTCTATAATACTTATTAATTGGTGTTGATCATCATCAATAATTTTTAAATCATCGAATGTATAAATTCCACTTTTATCTGCTGTTCTTTCCAGTCCTAATTTAACATTCTTATTTAAATCAATTACATAAGCGCCCACACCATTATGATTTAATTTTATGGCTGCTACTACTCTATGATGTCCATCAATAAGAATCCATCTTTCTCCTGTTTTAGCAACAATAACTGGTTCTGCTAATCCTCTTTCTAGTTCATGTTTTCTTCCTTGTAATTCATCTGCATAGATTTTATCTTGTGTTGGTCGTAAATCATCTATTCTAACTTTCATCCGTTTTAATGTGGGTCTAATAGAATACAATTGTTCTAATGTTTTTCTAAATGATTCAACTTTATTTGGTGTGGTTCTTTCTATATGTGATCGAATCATGTCAGTATTTGATATAATCCCTGTTAATTTCCCATTCCTATCAATAACTGGAAGCCTTGATAATCCATGTCTAAACATTACCCTGGAGGTATCAGTTATTGACATGTCTTCTTGAGTTACAATAATATTGTTTGACATTACTTCTTTTGCAACATCTTTCCAACCACACCGTACAAAATCAAAAGCAGTTATAAAACCAGTTATTTCATTATTCTCATTAATAACTGGGTAACCATCATGCCCAGTTTCCCTCATCAATTTTATTATATCATCAATAGGAGTTTCAGGTTTTACAGTTATAACATTTCTCGCCATGTAATCTTTTACTAGAACTTTCTCGCCCATCTTATCCCTTTTTTAATTAATATATTGGTTTCTTATTAATATTTTATTCTAGAAAATTAATTTATATTATTAAATAGCTATTAAATTATTAATTTTTATAATAGGTATAAATTATTAAGTATATTGCTTAAGTAAATCAACTAATATTTTTACAGTTTCTTGAGGATCAGCTTTTCCTCGGGTTTGTTTCATTACTTGACCTACTAAAAAATTAATTGAGCTTTTTTTACCTTCTTTATAATCATTTACAGCTCCAGAATTTTCTTCAATAACTATCTTAGCAACATTTAATATTTTTTCATCACTGACAATTCCTATTAAATTCAATTCTTCAGCTATTTCTTTTGGAGTTTTAGAACTTTCCACCATTTTCTCAATGATTCTTTGTCCAGCTTTTGTGGTTATCTCCTTGTTTATTAACATGTTTAATAGTTTAACAATCCTATCTGTATCTATATTACTTCTCACATAGTCAAGTTTGTTGTAGTAAAGAACTCTTTTAAGTTCATCTCTCATCCATGAAGCAGTAATTTTAGAATCAACTTCTTTAACAACAGTTTCATATGCATTAGCTAATTCTAATTCAGAAGTTAAAACTTTAGCAGATTCCTCATTAATACCATATTGTTTAATAAATCTTTTAACCTTATTATGTGGTGTTTCTGGCATGATTTCTTTCATATTTTGAATTTCATCTTCACTAATATCTATTGGGGGAAGATCTGGATCAGGAATAAATCTATAATCATCTGCATCCTCTTTAAGTCTCATTGACACAGTTATCATTTGAGATTCAACAAAAGCTCTTGTTTCCTGTTTAATTTCTATTCCTCTTTTGATAAGATTTTTTTGTCTTACCATCTCAAATTTCAATGCTCTATATGCTCCTTTAATAGAGTTTATATTTTTTATTTCAACTCTTTTACCACCATCAAGAGAAATGTTAACATCAGCTCTCATGGTTCCTTCTCCACGAGCACTTTTACTATAGTTTAACACTCTTATTAATTCCTTTAGAAAAGTTCGTGCTTGTTCAGGCGAAAATATATCTGGTTCAGTCACAATTTCAACTAATGGAATTCCAGAACGATTAAAATCAACAATACCCTTATCCGGTTTAAATTGACCTGGATCTTCTTCCATATGTATCTCTCTAATTCTAACCCCATTTAATTCTCCTTCATAACCTACAGGAAGGGATGTTCTCTGATAACCAGATGGTAAATCAGGATAGTTATAATGTTTTCTTAAGAAATAAATCACATTCTTATCTATTTTACAATTTAACATTAAAGATATCATCAAAGCATTCTTTAGTCCCTGCATATTTGTTGGATATGGTTTTGCACCTGGTTGATTTAAGCATACTGGACAAATATTCACATTAGGGGGAACTTCCTGATAGTTTGTTTTACAATCACAAAAGAGTTTTGAGTTTGTATCTAACTGCACATGTATTTCTAACCCACACATCATATTAACTTCAGTTTTTGCACTATTAATTTTAATTCCTCCATTTTAACTTAATTTATATTATTCCTGTTTTAACTATTATTATTTATAATATATTTTAAGTAGTTATTTAATTTTAAATTATACATTGAAATATTATTAATCTATAAAAACTCTTTAATTGAATCATGATTATGATATATTCGTTCTGGACCAAAAGCAATTTCTCCATCACTACGAGGATAAAAACTTGGTAAAATTGTGTTTATATTATAATAAACCTGAAACATTTCTTTTTTCTTATTGGCATATTTATCCACATCTAAGTCAATATAGTTAGGGTTTGCAGGTTCTGGGATTGCTTGAGTGTTATGATAATGATAAACTGGAAATTGTCTATATTTTAAATCAGGGTATTTTTCCTGCATTTTTTTTAATGCTTCATGAGCAGCATTATGATCTATGTTTCCATCCCCTGTTGTAGTATAAAAAGTTTTATATCCATCTTTTAAATAAAGATCCTCCATAGTTTTAAATGCATCATCAGTGGTTAAACCACCATCATCAATACCATGAAGAATGTAATTACTATTATTAAATATTTTCATTACTTGTTTAAATGAATCCTCACGTATCAATCCTTTTCGAGTCGATTCACTCGCATTTTTTGGAATACTCACATTATAATAGTTATTCATTCTTCGCAATACACCACTTATAGCATTTCCTGAAGTCATTAACTCAAAATGTAAAGTACAATTCTTTTCTGCTAACATGGAAATTACACCACCAGCACCAATAGTTTCATCATCTGCATGAGGCAATATAAATGCTATTTTCTCTGAATCTTGGTCAATAAAATAACCTCCCGTGTAAGCTAATACAATTATTATGGCTACTATAGTAATAGCTATTAAAATAACTTTTTTTATATTTAACATGATAATTCTCCTTTAATTTTAGATTAAATAAATAATTGCTACTGATTTGAATTTTAAATTATTCTAATAATGATTCTTTAAGTTTTTCTGAATCTTTATTTAAAATACATTCATATGTCCCATCAATTAAAACCACTACTTGTTGATTATATTTTTCATGAATTTTTCTAAGTAATTCTACAAATTTTTCAACTATATAATTTGTATCTAATTTACAGCAAATTGCTTTGCAGTTAGATTAATAAAATTATTTAATGAAGAGTTTAGTTTTTCTGGAGTTTCATTATTAATATTTGATAGATTAATAATTATTATAGAATATATTTCATCCCAATTCCACTTTTCATAGATATATAACCCTTTAAAAAGTTCTTTATCTCCTTTAAAAAGAGATTCAATAGTACTAACTAAGAATGATTTTCCAAACTTTCGAGGTCTTGAAAGAAAATAAACTTCTCCTGTTTTTATCATATTTAAGATATGCTGTGTTTTATCAACATAAAGATAATTATTTTCTCTTATTTCCCTAAATGATTGAATTCCTATTGGCAATTTTTTTAACATTATGAAATCTCCATATAACTTATTATACATGTTTACTTAAACTATAAATAACTTTCTATAATCCAGTGATTGTATTGTTATTTTTATTGCTAAGATATGGGATTATTGTGTTTTCACAAATATATGTTGTTATGTGTTCTGGTGTGTAATATATTCCTTCTTTTTTTCTTTTTCCTTTTTTTCCTTCTTTTAGGTATTCTATATCTCCTATACTGTTTTCAAATATG
>JAITXE010000074.1 GCA_031284925.1 Methanobrevibacter sp. | reverse complement strand
ATAATGAAAAAATTTTTCTTGCACAATTTTTTGTATGTTAATATTTTAATTTCCAGATATTGAAAAATAAAATATTAAAAAAAATATAAAAAAATAATAGATAGAATCTATTATTAATTCTTTGTTTATCTAAATTCTAATCCACCTTTAGGACATGCTTCTACACACTGTTCACATAGTGTACAGAATCCAACAACTGGTAAAGGACCTTCGCCTTTTAACTTTAGCATGTTAAATGGGCATACATTGATACAATCTCCACATTGAGTACATTTTGAAGGACTAAATTGAATTCTATCTCTTTCGTATAGTTCTTCACCATGTAATTTTTCTATTGGAGTTAATTGTAATGCTCCTTCAGGACAGACTGTTGCACATGCTCCACATCTTGCACACATTGTAAAGGATGGGTCACCTGCATTTTTAATGGATTCTGGAGCTTGCATCCCATTTTTCCTTACTACTCTAATTGCTTCTGTAGGGCACTTGTTTGCACAGGCTCCTATAAAATTACATTTTTCAGGAATATTGACTATTCCAAAATCAGTAATAGGTAAAGCATCTCCAAGAGTCATATTTAATGTTATAGCATCAACAGGGCATAGATTTGCACAAAGTCCGCAGCTTGGACAATTGCTTGGAACTTTTACTGTTAAATTAAAACCTTTTGATTCTATGAAACTTCCAGGACATGCATCAACACATTTATTACAACCAATACATACATCAGTATCTACTTCAAAGGTGCTGATTGTTTTACTACGTTTACTTGGTCTTTTGCCTGATATAAATACTGCATCCCAAGGACAGGTCTGTGAACAAACACCACATTTAATACATAAACTATCAGCAATGGATATTTCTCCACCAATTTTATCTAAGCTAATTGCATTGACAGGGCATTCTTCAACACACATACTACATCCAACACAGTCTTTGATGTATATTGGATCTTTCTTACCTAAATCTAAATCACGAGTTTTAGGTTCTATGTATCCTGGGATCCCAATAACTTCAACAGGGCAGATATTTAAACATTTTTCACACATTACACAGTAACCATGTAAAGGGAGTTTAGATTCAGCCTCAATTTTAAGTGTTTTTTGTGGACATACATCAACACAATCTCCGCATTGATCACATTTAGCAGGGTTGTACACTATTCTTTTTTGTATTACATCTTCTTTGATTGTTAACTCATCCATATCTAATGCACCATTAGGACATATTTCTACACATTTAGGTTCACCATTACAGATATCACAGTTAACAATCTTTTGACCATCTAAGATAATTGCTGTTGATGGACAGGTGCCTTGGCAAGCCCCACATTTGATGCAGTCTTCTTGATTGACTACTATCATATTCTAACCTCACTTAAGTTAAATTTTTTTAATTAGCTGACCTTCACTGTCATAGACTTCTATTGTAGCTAACTTCATTTGAGTATCCATACTATGAGTAGCACAGGATAAACAAGGATCATATGCTCGGATAACCATTTCCATTTTGTTAAATATTTCATCGCCTACTTCAACACCAGGTTTAATGTAGTCTTTTGCTACTTTATCAATACCCATTTCCATTGCTGGATTGTTTTGGATTGTTGCAACAACAATATTTACATTTGTCATTAAACCATCATCATCTGTTTTGTAGTGGTGTATTAAAGTTCCACGTGGAGCTTCAACAATACCTGCACCTTCACCAGCAACTCTTTCAATTGCACCTGGGAATTTTTTACCAGATAAGTCTCCTTCTAGCCCTGCAGCCGCACATTCAGAAGCAGCTAAGAGTTCAATGAGTCTTGCATAATGGAAGAGTAATGGAGCTTGCGCATACCCAAAGTTTTTACGGAATTCATTTAAGTATCCTTGAGCTTGAGGAGCTTCATTTGGGAGTTTATCACAAACATTAATTCTTGATAATGGCGCAACTCTATAAATACCTTCAGGATATCCTAACTCTGTAATGTAAGGGAATTTTAACCAGGAGTATGGTTTAACATGTTCTGAAATATTATTTAAATATTCAAGGTTGTTGTATTCATACTCTATTTTAGACCCATCTTTACTTTTGATTCTAACATTACCATTATAAACATCCCATACACCATTTTTAACTAAACCGCAATGTCTTGTATCTCCAAAATTACCTAAGGTACTAACTAATTCAAGGTTTGGAGTAAATACATTTTCAATAGCAAAATCTATGGTATTTTTACTTAACTCAACGTTTCTTTGAGCTTTAGCAAGTAAATCTTTTTGGGTGTCATTATCAAGTTCTGTTGAAATACCGCCAGGAGTTGATGAAGTCGGGTGAATAGGTCTTCCACCAATAGCTTTAACAATATCTAAACCGTTTCTTCTAATTTCAATAGCTTGTAATGCAAGATCTGGTTTATCTTTAATGATCTGGAAAACATTCCTTGTTTTTCTATCACCTGGGAAGTAGACAAAATCAGGGGCTGCTAAAAAATAAAAATGAAGTGCATGGGAATGCATATAAGAACCCCAATTCATTATTTCTCTCATTTTATATGCTGTAGGTAAGATATCATCATCCTCAAATCCATAGCACTGATCTGATGCTTTAGCAGCAGCTAAATGATGCTGTACATCACAAATACCACAAATTCTTGGAACTATCCTTGGAGCTTCCTCAACGGGACGCCCTTGCATGAATTTTTCAAATCCTCTAAATTCCATAACATGTAAATGTGTTTCTTTAACATTTCCTGCATCATCGAGATTCACAGTAATTTTTGCATGTCCTTCAATACGGGTTACAGGTTCCATTGTAAGTTTAACCATTTACTTCCCCCCATTATTTTGTTGAATTTTTGCTGGGATTAATGCAGATGCTAAAGTGTAAGTATAGAAAGTACCAACAATATCATCTAATTGTTCAGCTACTTTTTCTGGATCGATTGTTTTATCCTCTTCAACACCATAATCTGAAGCAATAGCACTAATCATCTTAGCACCTTGGTCAGATACTTTAGTAGTTGGTCCATAACATCCTCTGCACTGAATTCCTGCAGCTGGACATTCTGCTCCACATAATGATATGGTAGCAGGCCCTAAACAAATTAATCCTTGAGCTATTAAACATAAATCATCTTCTGGTCTTCCAACTTCAAATTGTCTTTTAATAACATCCATAGCTAATCCTTCAGGCGGTTTTTCTCTTGTACAAACATCACAGAGGTTAGTTGTTGGAAGTTCAACTTTTTCACCTTTAAGTAATGCTACAACAGCTTGAGCAACAACATCAGACCTTGGAGGACACCCAGGGACATTTAAATCCACATCAATAACTTCACCTAATGGTCTAACTCTACTTTCTAAGTGTGGTACCTCTTCATTAGGGATGATTTCATCAGGATTAACAGTACTTGGAGAATTAATGTATGCTTCAGTTTCTAATTCTTCAACTGTGTGTAAATTACCTAATCCAGGAATTCCACCATAACATGAGCAAGTACCGTAGTTAATAATAAAACCAGCTTTTTCTCTTAATTTTTCTGCTAATTCTCTGTTTTCCTCGTTTCTAATCCCGCCTTCAATAATTACAACATCCATTTCAGGAATCTCATCATATTTAGTATCCATTAAAACTGGTGAAAACTGAAATTCAGCAAGATCTAAAACATCTAATAATGATTCATGAAAATCAGCAATAGATAAGTGGCAACCAGAGCATCCGCCTAACCACATAGTTCCTATTTTCGCTTTATCTGTCATTTTATAATTCCTCCAAATTAAGCTTCAACACTTAACTGATCTTTTAAAGGAGATTGTCCTAATTCTTTAATTTTATTAACCATCATTCTAACGGTTCCAGCAAATTTTTCACCCTCAGAAGCAGAAATCCAGTCATGGTATATTCTTTCTCTACCAATACCTAAATCTTCAGCTAATTTATAAATTAATCTCATTCTACGATCTAATTTATAATTTCCAGCGTCGTAGTGACAGTCACCATGGTGACACCCAGCTACAATAACACCGTCTGCTCCTTCTCTTAAAGCCTTTAATACAAACTGAGGCTCTATTCTTCCTGAACACATAACCCTAATAACTCTAATATTTGGTGGGTACTGCATTCTAGCTGTTCCTGCAGTATCTGCTCCTCCATAAGAACACCAATTGCAGCAAAACATTACAATCTTTACATCATCATCAGCCATAGAGATAATCCCCCTATTAATTAAATTATTTTTTTATCAAATTTATTTTAGTTTAAAAGTTCTCATTTTAATATCTAAATTTTTATGAAAACCTAAACTTTTTTTAAAATAGTTAGTACTTTTAAGTTATCCATAATAACTTCAATGTACTGTTGAGTATATTGATTCTCGACTAATATAAACCTTACTTAGAAAAATATTTCGAAAAGTATATATATGATATTAATTTTTTGAAAAATGTTATTATAAAAATTTTTTTATATGTGGAAATAGACTAAAAAGATTAAACATAAAATAATAAAAGAATTAGAATAATTTTAAAAATAAATAAATGTTTAATTAAAATTTAATAATAAATTAATATAATAATAAATAAACTATGAATAAATACTTAAAATAATGATTATCTAAACAATCTAAGATATTTTAATTGAAAAATTTAAAATCTAATTAAATTAAATTTAAGGCACCCCTAAATTTTTAATAAAATATTTAGAAAAATAAATTAAAAATTATATAGCATTTCACGAACTTTTAAGAGCAGAACATGATTGATTTATTCATTTCAACATGATTTTAATTGTTTTTCATTTTAGTTGTTTTATTGTCCCATTGTTTTAATTGGGTGTTTTTTATTTTTAAGATATTTAATATTTTACCAACAATAAAATCTAACATTTCATCAATGCTTTCTGGAGTGTTATAAAATCCTGGCATAGCAGGTAATATTACTCCACCTTCTTCACTAATCTTTAACATATTTTTAATATGAACAGTTCTAAGAGGAGTTTCTCGTGGAACAAGAATAAGTTTTCTTCTTTCTTTTAATGTGACATCTGCAACTCTTGTAATTGCATTGTTTCCATATCCATTTGCAATAGATGATAATGTTTTCATAGAACATGGAATAATGATTAAAGAATCAAATTTAAATGAACCACTAGCTATAGGAACTGTTAAATCTTTAGATTCATAATATACATCTGATAAGTTTTTAATATCATCTATAGTTTCATATAACTCATATTCAATCACTGTCTTCGCAGCTTCACTTATTAAAAGGCCTGTTTCAAGTCCCATATTTTTTAAAACTCTTAATAATCTAACAGCATATGAAACTCCACTTGCACCTGTAATAGCCACTATTATCATTGTATCCTCAAATATTAAATCATTATAATTTTTATTTAATAATCTCTTTAAATTTTTCATGATTTATTTAATATTATTATTTTTTATATAATGCATGCATGGAAAAATAAACTTTAATCAATTAATTTTGATTGATAAGTATGCAATGTATTAAACTTGTTTTCAGCCTTCTCAGGGAGATCTAAATAATTTTCTAATTTAAACTTTTTAAGTTTATTTCTTTCTTCTTTAGGAACATAAAGACAGATATCGGGATAGTTAAATCGGGCATCTTTTAGTGCTCCCACAATACTGGATATTTCACTTAAATGGAATAATTTTTCTCCAAATGCTACTTGAGTTTTCATTTCACTGAATTTAGGATATTCTGGAATATTGATGATAACATATTCTTTATCCATTTTAAAATCTTCACTTATCTCTTTTTCACATTTACTAATAATTTTATCTTCAATTTTATAAACATCATTAGGGTTTACAAATTCATTTAATCGAGTTGAACTTACACTTTTTAGAAGGTTTCTATTATCTAATCTTGTAATAATATCTTTTATAAACCCATCACTATTTCTACAAATTGAAATAATATCTGTATCATCGTATTTATACATACAGTTATCTTTTATAAGTTTTTTTTCAACTAGATGTTTTAAACATCTTCTAAACATTGAATTTATAATTCTTGTTGTGTGATGTTGATAAACACTAGGATACATTTGATATCTTGCTATAAGTGCAGATTCTGCAACCTGTATTCCTTTTTTATCTAATATTAAATAATGTTTTAGTTTTAAATTAGCTATTATTCTGTCTAAATCAATTACTCCATATGCTACACCAGTATAATAAGAATCTCTTATTAAATAGTCCATTCTATCCACATCAAGTTCTCCAGATACAATAGGGCCCAATTCACCTTTTCCATTTATAATATCTATAATTTCTTTTATGTCAAACTCTTTACTTAAAATATCATTTAAGGAAGTTTTTTCAATAACATCAGCAGATAATTTTTCATGTGTAACATCAAAAATACCTTCTGAAACATGTGAAAATGGGCCATGACCTATATCATGTAAGATTGAAGATATCCTAACAAGTTTTGTATCATAATCACTTAAATTAAGATGATTAGCTAACTTTGATCCAAGATACATAGTTCCAATAGAATGTTCAAAACGTGAATGATTAGCTCCAGGATATATTAAATATATAAAACCTAATTGTTTTA
This sequence comes from Methanobrevibacter sp., assembly GCA_031284925.1. Lineage (GTDB taxonomy): Archaea > Methanobacteriota > Methanobacteria > Methanobacteriales > Methanobacteriaceae > Methanovirga. The sequence continues at coordinate 122 of JAITXE010000074.1, read as the reverse complement.
TTCTTCTAAGACGTTGCATTTGAGGATGATCCATTACTTTAACTTCAAAATCATTTAAAGAAAAATCTCCATGAATACTGTCCCTAATTAATTTATTTGTTTTTAACATTGATATCAATAAT
>JAITXE010000047.1 GCA_031284925.1 Methanobrevibacter sp. | reverse complement strand
TTTTAAAAAATCATTTTTTATGATGAAATTAAATCCAACCATCCAATAAACTTAAGTCTGGTTGAAAATTTAAAGAAATAGGAGTAATTGTGGGCTGATTTTTCACATGTAATCCATATCCATCTGTTCCTTTCTCATGATCAGTGTAAGGGATACCATCTATCCAATAATAAGGTGTTCCTCGGGGATCAAGTCTTGTTTCTATTTTCGGGATATACATTCTTTTTCCAAGTTTAGATATTAAAAGATTTTTATTTGTTGTTTCAGCTGGGATGTTAACATTTAATAGATCCACACCATCAGGTAAACCTTTTTTTAAAACATTTTTAGCTATTTTATAAAGAATTTCTTTTGCAAAATCAAAGCTTAAACCTACATGTCCTTCTTCAAATTTAACATCAGAATGTCTAACACTTTGAGAAATAGCTATTGTAGGAATACCATGAGCTGCGGCTTCCATTGCAGCCCCTATTGTCCCAGAAGTTGTTAGTTCCTCTTTACCTACATTCTCTCCAAAATTAATTCCAGAAATGCATAAATCTGGATCTCCATCTATTACTTCAAATAATCCTAAGGTTACAGCATCAGTTGGAGTTCCAGATGCTGAATATCCTTTAGATCCATCTTTTAATAGTACTTCATTTAGTCTAAGAGGTTCAAATAAGGTTAAAGCATGTCCTATTCCACTTTGCTGTGTGGATGGAGCCACAATTATGGGAGTTCCCAATGATTCTACTGCATTTTTAGATGCTAAAATTCCTGAAGAGTTTACTCCATCATCATTAGTAATTAAGATTTTCATTGTTTATACCTAAAATCATATTTATTTTTAATTATATATTAATTACAATAAATATATTAATTTAATAATTAATAAAAATATTATCAAATATTAAGTATTAAACAGGAATTATTATAATAATAAAATATACTAATTAAATAATTAATATTATAATTAATTGATTTAGGGTAAAAGTTAGTGGTAGAAATGGAAAAGTTCCAATTAATAAATTTTATTGCAAAGATAATGGAAGACGCTGATTTTAAAACTTATAAGAATTTTAAAACATCGGACATGACCATAGATATTTATGGTGTTCTTCCCACATTAATGGGTGATTTTGGAATAGTTGTTGCATGTAAAAATTATAATAAAGATGTTGATGTAGGAATAGAAGTTTTAAAAGATATGGAAATAGTAGGAAGGAAATTAAAAGCTTCAAAAGTAGCTATTGTTACAAATTCTTCATTTTCATCACAATCAATGAGATATGGATTAAAAAAAGATATAAAACTCATTGATAGAGAAAACTTGATAGCTATGGCAAAAAAATTTTCTAAAACACAAGAAAAAAATAATAATGATACTGGTTCAAATGAAATTATAGGTGATGAACAAATAGATTCTAATGCCCATGGATCTGATTTAAATAATGAAAATCAAAGATATTCTAATCCATCTGATTTAAAAAATTTTAACCCTAAATCTGTGGATCTTGGAAATAAATCAAATAGGACTAAGTCTCCTAAAAATAAATTAAAAAATATTTTTTCTAAAAAAAATAAAACAGCGCCTTCTCAAAAAAACAATTTATCTAATTATAATTCCAAGTCAGATAAAAATAATAAAAAAAAACAAAACTACAAAAAAATTTTAAAATCCATATGTAGTAATACTATTGTGATGATAATCATCGTTGTTCTTTTATCTTATTCCTTTCCTTATATTCTTGGTAAAGAACATCTACTCTCTACAAAACTAAGAGGCATAGTTAATATAGTATTATCCCTAATTTTCTCATACGGGTTGGTTTTAGCATTTAATAGAGATAAATTAAGTTTAATATTTAAAGGAACACTTGTGTTTTTTGTTTCTCTCATAATTTTAATTATTTTAAGCATTACTTACTAAAATAATATTTTCTTTTAAAATAAGTAAAATGGTCAATTATATGAAAAATAAGTAAAAATAATGAGTATTGTACTCTAAAAAAAGATATATGTTTAAAAAGAAAATTAAAAATAATTTAAATATGTACTTAGTTTAAATGGTTCCGACGCGATTCGAACGCGTGATCCCCTCGTTGTAAGCGAGGTATCATACCCCTAGACCACGGAACCAATATCAATTAAATTTATGCTTTTTAAAAAATTAGATTTTAAAGATATATAAATTTTTCTATTATAATGATATTTTTAATTATTATATGCAAATATTCATTACAAAAATAAAATAGTACATTGTAAATGAAATTAATATAAATAATTATAAGTATATCATTATATATATTAATTTACTTATTATAATTTATATATATGTTTAAATGATTTATTAATTTATAAAAAATTATATTTAAGAATTTGTATTAATGAAATGATTGAGGTGATTAAATGGCAAAAATTAAAGGAACTAATAAAAGAACTAGACAAAAATCTCATTACAAGAAACCTGGAAGTAAGAGAGGAAGAGCTACTAAAAGATGGTAGTAACTACTTATTTAAAGTTATTAATAGAAAATTATTTAAATTATTAATTATTAAGTTAATTATTATAAAAGTAAATGATTTTATATTAATGGCACTGTAATTTTAGCATGGTTTTCAAGGATCTAAATTTTGATTTTAAGCTAAAAATTTTAGATTATGTATATGTCCTGACTCTTAATGTAATCTTTTCTAATTTTTCAAATCCAAAGAACCATGCTAAATTTAGAGTGCCGTTTTTTAATTTTTTTAAACCTAAATATTTGTTATTTTCTTAACAAAAGTATATTTCATCTGTTGTTGGGGTAATAAATAAAGAAAAATTATAAAACTAATTTATTAATAACTGTTTTTTCCATTGTATCAATAGGAGCATCAACTCCTGTCCATATTTTCAAACTTGTGGCTCCTTGATGTACAAGCATCTTAATTCCTGAAATTGTTTTTGTTTTTGCTTTTTTAGCTTCTTTAAGGGTTATTGTTTCAAGTGGATTGTAGATTAAATCATATACTATTAAATCTGAGTGAAGAATATCTGATTTAATTATTGGATCAGGATTTACATTTGGGTATAAACCTAAAGGCGTGGCATTAATTAAAATATCAGCATCTTTAATCTCATTTTTTAAAATACTGAAATTGCTATGATTAAAAATCATCTCATTATTAAAATCTGGGAAAACTTCTTGTTGTGTGTTTCTTAATTTAGCTTTAAAATCATCAGTCAATATTTTAGCCTTTTCAATATTCCTATTTGTGATTAAAAGCTCATTAATGCCTGAGATAGCAAGTTGAAATCCAACAGCACGACTTGATCCACCAGCACCGAGAATAATGACTTTTTTATCTTTAAGTGAACTAATTTCTTGAAGACCTTTAATAGCACCAACACCATCTGTATTATATCCAATTGCTTTTCCATTATTAAATTTAATAGTATTAACAGCCCCAATCATTTCAGCTACTGAATCAATTTCATCAATATAATTAATAACATTTATTTTATGGGGTATTGTTACATTTAATCCAGCTATATTAAGTCCTTTTGCTCCAAGTATTGCATCTGATAAATTCTCTTTTTTCACATTAAATGGAACATAAACATAATCCAAATTCAATTGTTTAAAAACTGTATTATGCATAAATGTTGAAAGACTATGGCCAACAGGATCACCAATTAATCCCAATACAGAAGTATTTCCACTAACCATATAAAACACCAAACACATTAATTAAAGTAAATAATTAAATTAAAATTCAAAATTAATATCATACATACATTGCAATTATTGATTTTAAATATAAAAAATTTTATTTTTTCAGACTTTCATTTCATTTAAAACTTTTTGATGTCTATTATTGCATACTTATTTTAGGAATAAAATTGATTCAAAAAGAAATTAAATAATTCTATTAAAATTTAAAAGAGTTAAGAAATAATGTTATCGTATCTGTTTAATTTTAAATATTTATTAATTATTATTTTTATGTTGCTAATAATTCCGTGTTTATAATAGGAGCATCAATACTATTAATCACACTTTCATTAATATAATTTCTGTGTTAATTTATTATGAATATTAACATCAATTTTAAGATTAACTATTTATTCTCTTTTTACTAATACTTATATCATATTTACATCCTTAATATTTCTAAATACTAAACTTTGTAACATTAAAGAATTTAGAAGCATCTAATATATCTAATA
>JAITXE010000020.1 GCA_031284925.1 Methanobrevibacter sp. | reverse complement strand
ATGATTTTTATAAAGATCATCAAAGAAATCATCTTCTTTATCTTCGTTCTTTGGATCAGAATTACTTAAAATAGCTTTAGCTCCTTTTTCAGTTATTTTATCAAAATATTCTGATAGTTTTTCTTGTTCTTTATCGTTAAACTCATTTTCAGAATAGCTAGTGAAATTTGATGTTTTATTTAAAGGTCTGTAAGGAGGATCAAGATATACTAATGAATTTTCATCAATTAAAGGCTCAGATTCTTTGTAAGCTTTATTAAATATTTTAGCTATTTTTAAGGTATTTGAAACATTTATTATATTCTCAAAATCACAAATATTAGGATTTTTATACCTTCCCATTGGAACATTAAATTCTCCCTTTTTATTAAGTCTAAATAAACCATTAAAACATGTTTTATTTAAAAATATTGTATGAGATGCTCTTATTACATGTTCTTTTGAATAAGTATTAAAATCAAAGTCTGCTCTATCTGTATTAAATTTTTTACGTATGTCTAAGAAAAATTCTTTTCTATCTTCATCATTCCTTTTAAAAAATTTTCTTCTAATTCATGTAATTCATTTATTAATTTTTCAGGATCATTTTTTACAGCATTATAAGTTAAAATTAATTCTTTATTTATATCATAAAGAAAAGCTTCTTTTATTTCATAATTACTTGCTAAATAAAAGAAAATAGCTCCTCCCCCTATAAAAGGCTCAAAATATTGGTCTATGACTCCTTTTTTCTTTATTTTTTCAGGTAACATGTTTTCTATATCTGCTATAAGTTGTTTTTTCCCGCCAGCCCATTTTAAAAAAGGTTTAGCACCATATTTTGGTTTTTGAAACAAATCTACCTGCATTAAAATTATTCCTTTACTAACATATGTTTAAAATTAATTTCATTGAAATTATTTTGAATATTAAATATAGATCTTCATTTAATTATAATTATTACTACTTGATCTTTAATGATTAATAATATAAATGTTTTTATGGGTAAACAGATTTTTGAAATTTGAACCCCCATATGAATTTTTAGAGTGCCATTATTTCAAATAGTTCACATCACTGAACATTTTTTTCTTATTAAAATTAGCAATGTATTTGAAATTCTAACTAACAAACACATCGGCACTGATAACAGCAGCAGTGGCTATATGTAATGCATCTGCACAATACTTCTCAGTCACTATTTTTTCTTTAACATCCAAATAATTAAAATGTTAATAAATATATATAGTTTAAAAGATAAACTTATTTTAATAAAAATATCTTATTATAAAAAATAGGTGATTACTAATGGGAAACATTAAAGGTGAATTGTCTTTAGGTATACTGGATTTTGATAATTTAATTGATGATAAGATGATTTATGTTGATAAAACACTGTTTATCAAACAATTAATGGGTCATGACAAAACATATTATTTTCTCTCTTGTCCAAGAATATTTGGAAAATCAATATTTATATCTACCTTAGAATATTTTTTTAAAGGAAGAAAAGGATTATTTAAAAACACATACATTCATGATTGCAATTGGAGGGATATTCATTTACAACTTGATTTTCATTAATAAATTTAACTATGCCCAATGATGAGTACAGTAAGAATTAAGACACATATTAAAAACATGAAATTTTTTCACTTTAAAATTAAATTCTTGAAAATCATTTACATTAATACCAATTATAAAATTTAAAGGAGGATCAAAATGTATTTTGAGGGAATAATAATTGGATTAGCAGCATTTTTAATTATAGGTTTGCTTCATCCTGTTGTAATTAAAGGAGAATATTATTTTGGAAAAAAAATATGGTCAATATTTTTAATTGGGGGAATTATATTCCTGGTAATTTCAGTTTTTATAGGAGATTTAATAGCTTCAACAATTTCGGGGGTGTTTGGATTTTCACTACTTTGGAGTATTCATGAACTCATTGAACAGGAAAAAAGGGTTAAGAAAGGATGGTTTTCGTATAATCCTAATAGAAAAAAATGAGTATTATATATTTATTTACTATTTAAACAATTGATTAATTTAGCTATTGAGAGGTTGAAAGAATTCATAAAATAAGAATAATCAATATTTATATTTCTATTTTAAAAGAGAATGAAAATGAATTAATAGAAATCATGAATTTTGTAATTGATTTTAACTCAAAGTTAGGAATTGAAAAAGGATTTTTATTTAATATTATTGGAAATCAATACGCTAAATTATTCATTGATAAGTTAATCTCCAAAAAAATAGTGAATAGAAGAATAAAGCATGTTCCATGCTTAATTGGAGATATTTTATTTGATGTTTACACGAATCGCGGTTATAAATATGAAGATGAAAATTTTATTATTTCTGATTTAAGATTAAAGGTGGTTAAGGATTATTTTAGTTCATATTTTCTTATAGCAAGATTAGCATTAACAGATGAAAAAAATGATTTGATAAAAGAATTTAAAATGGAGAAAACACGAAATCAAGATTTCAATTTCTACTTTTCAATTAGGGAGTTAGGTTTATTTGAAGAGATTGATACTAAAAAAATGAAAGAGTTGGGTAATTTTAAGGATCTTCTTAAATCTAATGATTTTTATATTAAAGAATACTATGATTATAATGTATTTGCCGAATTATTTAAAAAAAAACTTAACCATGTTCTATTTGGGGAAGATAAGAAATTAAATAAGCAAAAGAGAGTATTATTAAATAAATTCCAAAATACTAACCTATCAGATACTTTTTATTCATTTGTTATTCTTGAAAAATATTATAAAAAAGAAAACCTTTCAAAAAAGAAGAGAGAGTACATTGATCGATTTTTAAATGATGAAAGATATTCTATAAACAATTTTAATCATGAATTTGGGAAAAATAAATTAGAAGATACTGTAAATTTCATAATAGATGAAGGAATAGCTAACCCAAATAAAAGTGAATTTCATCATGCTGTAGAAAGATTAGTTAAATTTTATGATGAAGAAGATTTTAATGAAGATTCTGTGGATAAATTAGAAGAATATCTTGAAGATAATGGAATTCTTGAAAATAAAAAACTTGAGGAGGAAATAACCAATAGTGATTATAACTTATTTCTAGATAATCAAGAGTTAATTAAAGAAATAGATGATGAAGAAAGAGAATATAGTGAATTAGGTGATTTTGGTCTTTTTAAAAATTTAGACCTTGAAAAATGTGAAACTGTATTTGCAATGTTACAATACTTAAAAAAAGAAGAAGACTGTGAACTTAATGATATCTTAAAAAAATTATGTGATGATTTAGAGAATATTTTAGGTAATAACTATTTAATCTATTTAAGTTCATTTTTCTTTGATCTTCGAGGAGAATTGGATGTATTTTTAGAGTATTATATTCAACTTTATGATGATGGGCTTATTGATGATTTTTATCATAATGATTGGGAAGAACTAGAAATTACAAACCCAGATATTGAAGATTTTCAAGAAGAGTTATTTAATAATGATGAAATTCAATCAATAGAGAAAGATTTCATAATTTCAACAAATGACTTTCTGCAAGAGTGGGATAGCTATTACAATATTTTTAAAGATAAAATCCTAAAAAAAAAGAATGAATTAAAACTCATTGGATTAATGGTTCTATTTATTAATGATTCTTTAGGAAAAAATCAAACAATAAGAAGTAAAACAAATTTAAATATCTTAAATAAATTCATCATTAAAAAAATAGATGAAATAATCATAGTATTGGATGATTTAAAATTTTTAAATGATCATCTAGAAAATATCGTTGGAAAAGAAATGAAAAATCAATACAACACTATTAGAAAATATATTAACAAATGGAAACGAAATGTATCTCAATTTAAAAGAAAATATAATAGTTTACTGCTTGATTAAATTTATACAATTTTATTATAATAAAATTAAAAAGAAAATAATATTTATAATATGAATTTAAATAGAAAAATCACTTCAATTAGATTTTTTAAATATTTTAAAGGTGATTGACTGAGATGACACATTTGAGACGAAATTTATATCAATTGAATCATGATTTTTCATTAAAATTCAAAAATTACAAAATATTATTCAAATTTTCTTTTTTCGTGTTACAATAATAAATTATATTTCCTACTATATAAAGTTTAGGCATAGCTAAATATTTTAATGAAAAATTATAATCTTTACAAAATTTATATTATAAAAATAAAAAGTATATAAAATAAAAAAAACATATATTTAATATAAAACTGTTAAATAATTTTTATATTTTAATTCATATTATAGTAATAATATTAGTTTGATTAAAGATTTATCATTGATTAATAAGTTTTAGGCAAATTATTTTTATTTTAATGTAATTTAAAATTATATGCTGATTATAAATTTTATTTTAAAAATAATTATTTTATTTAATATTTAGTTAGTTATTTGGTGATAATTATGAATAAAGTTGTTCTTGCTTTTAGTGGAGGATTGGATACAACAGTTTGTGTTAAATTATTGGAAGAAAAGTATAATTTAAGTGTTATAACTGTTTGTGTTGATGTTGGTCAAGGTGAAAAAAATGTTAAAAAGGCTGAAGATGTAGCAAATGAAATTGGGGTTTTTAAACATTATACTGTGGATGCAAGAGAAGAGTTTGCAGATGATTTTATATCAAAAGGAATAAAAGCCAATGCAGTATATGAAGGATATCCATTAAGTACGGCTTTTGCAAGACCACTGATTGCAATGAAGATAATTGAAATAGCTGAAAATGAAGATGCTGTTGCAATTGCTCATGGATGTACTGGGAAAGGAAATGATCAGTTTAGATTTGAGAGTATAATTCGATCAATGTCTGATTTTAAGATAATAGCACCCATAAGAGAATTAAATCTAACAAGAAAGGAAGAACAAGAATATGCAAAAGTTCATAACATTCCTTTATCTCCAGAGAGTAGGTTTAGTATTGATGAAAATATATGGGGGAGATCCATTGAAGGAGATGTCATTGAAAATCCAGCTTTTGAAGTTCCTGATGAAGCTTACGAATGGGTAAAATCAAATGCTCAAGCAAATAAAGAAGCTGAAAAAATAAGCATTGAATTTGAACATGGTATTCCAATAGCCATTAATAATGAAAAATTGGATTTAATTGATTTAATAGCTAAACTCAACACAATTGCAGGAGATAATGGGATTGGAAAAATAGATATTATTGAAGATCGTATGGTTGGGCTTAAAAGTAGGGAAGTTTATGAAGTACCTGCAGCAACAATCATTACTAAATCCCATAAAGGATTAGAATCATTAATATTTACAAAAGATGAATTAAGATATATAGATTACCTATCCCCATTATATGCTGATCTTGTTTATAATGCATTATGGCATGAACCACTTAGAGAAGATTTAAATAAAAGCATAGATCACATGCAAAGAAGAATAACTGGAAAAATAGTTTTAAGCCTATTTAAAGGCCATATAAGTATTCTATCAAGAGAATCTAAGTTTAGTTTACATGATATTAAACAAGTAAGTTTTGAAGATAAAGAAACTGACCAAAGAGAAATTGAAGGCATGATTAAGTATCACGGAATCCAAGCTTCTATCTATCAAAAGCAAAAACACTAAAATTTGTTTTATATAATTTCTTAATTTATTTTATAATGGGGTGGGGAACAATTATGAGAGAGATTATTTATCCAATATTTGAAGTTTCCGCGCAATTATTTTTTGTGGGTCATTATAACATTCATTTGTTTTTCCATGCATGATCAGGTAGCTAGAATTGTTGATAATAGACCTAATTATTTCCATATTGATGATTTAAGATCCCGTAGGCCTATTACTGAGAGTAGTATTAATTTCAATTATAAGGATCATGAAATGTATCTAAGTACGGGTCATGCTCTTAAGGGTCCTACCGCTATGCTTATTAAGGGTTTACACCCTTGTTAATTTTTATTTAGGCAACAGGATGTCTTGAGAAAGCCTGTATTTAATATATATTAAGCTTTATGGGCTCATTTTGGAGGTTTAAATTATGTTATTTAAAAAAGTTTTATGTTTATTATTTATTAGTGTTTTAGTTATGAGTTGTATGGGTGGAGTTAGTGCTAAATCTTATACTTATAATGTTAGTTGTCATCTTGGTGATAAGATTGGTGTTTATGCTAAGTGTAGGGAATTAGATGTTTATGATGATTATCATTTTATGCTTGCTTTTTATCATGTGGGAATGTTTAAGATGTATTGGGAGCGTGATGATTTGCTTATAGCTCAGGCTGTTGTTCCTGGTTTTAAACGGTTTACAATAATTAATAACTTCAGACCGATAGAGGACAATGATTATGTGAATTTTAATATCACAGAAGATCCAATTGATCCCATCCCTCCTGTTCCGCCTGTTCCCCCTGCCCCTGATAATAATAGTACTCCTGTGAACCCTGATCCTGTTGATCCTGTTATGCCTACTCAGGACCCTGTTATTAGTGTGGTTGTTAGTGATGATCCTGAGCCTACATCATTACCTGTACCTGTTGATTCTACTATTATGAATATTAGTAATGATAGTAATGGGTCTAATATTGTACCTGTAGTTGATACAGTTGTTTCACCTGTAAGTAATAATGATAATTTTGTTATGGGTTTTTATAAGTTTGTTTGTAAGGAATGTAATGATTTTTATAGGTTTGTTTGTAAGGAATGTAATGATTTTTATAATCTATGTAATGATTTGTATGATAAAATCTTAAATGCCACTACTGTTATTAGAGGATGATAAGAATGATGAAGAAACTTGTTAGCATATTATTGATAGTTTTGCTTGTTATGAGTTGTGTTGGGGACGTTAGTGCTCAACATGATTATTATTCTTATAATTGTACTTTAGGTGTGTTATTCACTACTTATGATGTTATGAAAGCA
>JAITXE010000077.1 GCA_031284925.1 Methanobrevibacter sp. | reverse complement strand
AAGAAATTTAGTATAATTTAATTTCGTATTATAGTTCAATATTTGGAATTTGTAAAATTTTGAAGATAGCTGAAAGTTTAAGTGATTATAATGAATATTTTAAAAAGAAATTTTAAATTGGGCGAAAAAATTGGGATTTGCTTATTTGTATTAAGTATATTTTTATTATTAAACATGTTAGCTTTTGGGTTAAATCAAGCATTATGGTGGGATGAATGTTTTACTTTAAATCTCATGCCAAGTTCTTTTATGGATATGATACTTATCACAGCTTATGATGTTCATCCACCATTATATTATATTAATGTTTATTTTCAAACTTCTTTCACCAGTACTTCATACATTTAGTATTATTGTTGCTAAGTTAGTATCTGTTATTCCTTTAATATTATTATTAGGTTTTAGTTTTACTAAATTAAGAAAAGAGTTTGGTTGGTTAATTACTGGTATTTTTGCATTCTATATTATTGCAATGCCAAAGATGATGTTCTATGGTCTTCAAATTCGGATGTATTCATGGGTAATGTTTTTTGTAACTTTAAGCTTTTATTATGCATATAGAATAACTAAACAAATTAACAATGAATCATCATTGAGTATCAGAACATTTATCAATAAAAATTGGGTTTATTTTACTATATTTAGTTTAATGGCAGTATATACTCATTATTATGGAATAATAGCTTGTGGTATAATATATTTAATGTTGTTATTTTATATAATTTTAAAAAATAGAAGTTTAATTGCAAATTGGATAATCTCAGTAGCTGTTTCTGTATTACTTTGTATTCCATGGATTTTAATATTTCTTTCTAAAACTAAGTGGTTAGGGTTAGGTACTAATCAGTGGAGTTATATTTCTATACCTGAAGAGATAATCAACTCAATTGTATCATTATTTTCTCCTGTACCCCCAAATATTATATATAAATATGATTTAACTATTTTTGGAGCTTTAGCACTGATTTCAGTAGTATTCTTGTTAATATTTTATATATTTAAAATGATAAGAGATAAAAAATATTCTTTTATGTTCATTTGCTTAGGTGGTATTATTGTTTTAATAGGTACAATGTCTTTAGCAGGTATATTTTCTATTCTTGTTACTCCAATGTTATGGGCAAGATATGCTTTTCCAATGGCGGGTTGTTTATGGTTATCAGTTGCAGTTTTATTAGGTAAATTTTATTCAAGAAAGATGATTTTCATCCCAGTTTTAATAATCTTCATAGTATTGGGCATGACGAATGTCGGTTCATTTATAAGTGGTGAAAATGATATTAGAGCTACTGATTTGGAATTTAGACATATTTTAAGTCAAATAAGTGAAAATGATACAGTATTAGTTTTAGGTACTCAAAGGAATGTTGATGTCTTTAATTTTTATTCAGATAATATATATTATTATATAGGGTATAATTTTTCTTATGATGGACATAATTTTTCTTCATATATAAATAGTAAATTAAAAAAAGGAAAATTATGGGTTTTTGATATAGGGGGTGAATGGTCTCCTGAAACACAAACTTTTAATAGATTAATAAGTGATAATGGGTATAAATTAGAAGAGGTCACACAAATAAAAATAAAACATGATTCAGGAGTAACATATCAAACATATTCTGAATATCCATTTAATATATACTTAATAGCCCATAATTCTTGAGATTGGCAATAGATTATTATAATATCTTGGGTAAAATTCTTAAAAAAAAATGAAATAGTAAAATCATAAAATACTACTCTAAATTACTTTAATTTATACAATAACAATTATAATTAATATATTTCTAAAATAAATATAAATTATAATATTTAAAATTAACAAAATTTTAATATAAATTAAGAACTTTTTAATTTTCTTATTTTAAAGGCTCTTATTTATATATCTCACAGAGTATGTATGTTCAATAACCTAATATTTATCTGAAAATTCAGTAATCCATTTTTTCAATTCTTTCACAAATATATCTCATTCCACCAGAATCTGCATTAATCCAAACTTTATGTCATTTTCCAAACAAATATACATTCCCAAACTTATACATTCTAACATCTAATATATAGTATATCATATGAGGTATGGTCACTAATGTAAAACAGAATAATGAAGCAAAGAAATTACCTATTTCTTTTCTTAAAGTTGTAATGGAAAATATCATTAAAATTAATATAGGAATAGCTGATGAGATACTACCACGAAATATTTCACCACCAAAAACATGTAAAAACTCACAAACACCAATAACTAACTTTAACCATAAATAATGTAATAGGGGGGGGATGACATCCAAACCAGTTAAAGTGATAATATTGGTTAAATTATCCTTTACTAAAGTAAGTGAAAATATTTCATCATATCTAAGAAAATGATTCCCTTTACTTGCAATTAAAAATGCAAAAAATAAAATGAAAGAAACAAGCCAAATTACTTTATTTAGAATTTTTTCATTAAATATTTTATTAATTCCATTAATATTCATGATTATTCCTTGCTATAAATGTTTTTACCTTATTATCTATTTAATAAACTTATCATGTCTAAAATTTTACTGAAAACATTTTGACAATTAAAAAGTGGCCGAGCTTTACAAATTGAGAATTTCCATTTAATATAGTTTAAAACCTATTTTTTGCAATTTATAAATATTTTAAATTTTACTAAAATTAACTTTTTTAAAATATATTACTATATTTTTATTATTTTATAGGTGACAGTAATAAATACTTATTTATATTTAAAATAATAGTATTAGTAATATTAAATAAGAAAATAAGATACATTTATAAAAATTATAAATTGCAAAAAATAGGTTTTAAACTATATGAAACTATGTCTTTGAGTGGTGAATTTGATTTTTTTGTAATTAGAAAAAACCCACCATTTTTTACAGTGCCATTTAAAAAGAGCATGCCTTTTTACATTTTCAATTCTTGAAATTTTAGGCATATAAAGTTTTTGTTTCATAGATTTTTTACTAATTATATTAATCATTTTTAAAAAATTATTAACTTTCTTTTAAGTGAATTAAAGTCCTTTAAATTGAATTAAAAGAAATCTAAAATAAAATTAAGAACCATGAACACTTTTAAAGTTAAATTTTTAATTCTAATATTTTAATGATTATATTAAGACTATGTTTAGTTTTTTATATTCCTTCCTTTAAATTTTGATAATATAATATGAGTAGGGCAATTTAAGATTATTCATGACGGATAAAAGATTAATTCGGTCGGATTTTGTTTTTCAACATATAATCAAAAAAAAATTGAAAATGAGATTTAAACTTATTAAAATGAATTATAAATAACATAATGATTGATAAAAAAAGATTAAAGAAAAAATTTAGAATTTATACTAATTTTAATCATTATTTTTACAGCTAACAATTGTTTAAATATTAGTTAATAGAAATATTCCAACCATTTTACAAGTGAAAAATTTCCAAGAGGTAAAAACAATAGCAAAATATTTATAGTATATATTTATATAATAATAGGTTGAGATTATAAAAATATCAATTAAGAATATTTCAATACAAAATGTTCTGGAGGTGAGATAAATGATGATTGAACTTGACATACAACATTTTTGTTGTGGTGAAAAAGGATGTGAAATGGAAATCATATATGGTGAAATGATGGATGTAGAATAATCATATTATAATATTCTATTAATCTTTTAAGAATTTAACTAATTTATTTAATAGCTATTTTAATTCTAGCTATTTTATATTTAATTATTAATCTGAATTAGTTATATGTGGATGCTAATTTGATGAACATCTTCTTTTTTATATAACATGTTTTCCCAATCAATATCAAGTTTATTTTAATCAAACATGCTTCTTTTTACAAATGATATCATTGATTGGTAATATATTCTTTAATTAATTCAATTTTAAATACTATTCTGTGTCAAATTTAGATTTAACAGTTGGAGCTAACCAATACTCGTGTTTAGACATATTATTAGCTATTTTAGGAATGTTGTTTCGATGGTATCTATGATTCTTCCTAAAAGTAGCTTTGTTTTCTAATAACTTATTAATATTAACTTTTTGAAGTATTTCACCAATTCACTAAATTTAAGAAATTTATTTTTTTTTACCTAAAAATTATAAGGCATAAAATAGTTCAAAATGCAACAAATGTAAAAAGAGTATGGTTTTTCGGATTTGAAAAATCATAAATGATTAGATTAATAATCATGAGATATAATGAGTTGAATTTTTTCACTTTAAAATCAAAATTCAAGTCTTTGAAAATCATACTAAATTTACAATACAATGCATATTTAAGGACGAATAAATAAGTAATTTCATTGGAATATTTCTTAAGTTGACGTGTTGGTATTTTATTACTATAATAAATTTTATTGTTTCCAACAGCTTTAAATTCAACATTATTTCTTTTTAAATTAATGTAAAGATCAATATGTTGAGTATCATATATGAATTCTTTTTAAATTGAATTCCAAAAGGATAATTCCTAAAATACAAGAGCATCACCAAAATTCAAGAGATTTCTTGCTTTATTAGATGAATTTGAGATCATAGGATTACCTTTCGAATCTTTCAAATATACTTAGATTACATATATTCAACAATTAAATATTTAAGACATCACACTTGTAAACAGGTCGTAGAGGTTAAAAGGCTGCCCATAAACTTTTAACATACTTTAAGACCTCAATAATCTGATATTTAACAAGTCTCTATCCATTTAGGGTAGGGGTATTGATAAATATATGGTCTTAAGTCTTATCTAAACTACTTTCTTCTGACTCATGATCCCCATCTGGTATCTTCTTAAAATCAGGAATACTGAGAGTAGTTATAACCTTACTGTTCTCAAAAAATACTAACTCAATATTATTTGTCTCAGTAGGTATTATATTATTATAAATAATAAAATTATAACCATATTGACCTTTTCCTATTGGGGGAAATCCGTGTCTTTTATTATCATCAATAACAGTGTCACCATTTTTAAATAAGATATCTACATCAATATTATCTGCTAAACGATTATTTTTAATCTCAAGATCTATATCATAATAAGGAAGACCTGTTGTAGAACCATGATGATGAGCATAAGAATAATCTAAAATATCGACTTTAGCAGGTGCAGGATTAGCATATAAATATGCACCAACTATTGCACATATTACAAACACTATTAAAACTATACTTAACAATTTTTTATTTACCATTAAATCATCTCCTTGTAACTTAAAGTAATTTTTTAAGTTACTCTTATAGAACCATAAACTGTCAGAGTAACTTAAAAATACTTATATCTTCTCTATTTTTCTAAGTTTAAAACAGGACCTTTATTCTTTAAGTTTCCTTGGAATTAAACAATTTTTTAAAATATAATTGGCAGTGTCAAAGTGGTAGGTTTTCCCAAAATTGATGTGCCACAGGACGGAGCCCCCATTCTTCAAAATCAGTGAAATAATCTAAGGATTATTTGAATCTCTTGTGTTAGGGTTTCTTACCATAAACTCTTCATTTAGTTGAA
>JAITXE010000010.1 GCA_031284925.1 Methanobrevibacter sp. | reverse complement strand
TTATTAAAACATTAAATGTGGGTCGACAATCCATTAATTTTGCTAAAGAAACAAGGTGTCTGATTTAGGGCGATTCAAAAATCGTTTTAATCTCTCAAATTTCTTCTATACCCTCTGAGATTATTATTCCTAATAAAAGTACATTCAGATATGCATTTTTATATATTGATCTTTTTGTATATCCATGAAATTTGCTTAATTTTAAATTTTGTTTGAGGAATTTGAAAATTTCTTCTATTCTCCATCTCATTCTTCTAAAATCTTTCCATTTAGAAAGTAATTTAAATAATTTATCCTTTAAATCTGCACATGCATGTTTTTCTAGATTTTTCTCATTATAAATGAATTTTTTATTTGCAAATAATTAAAAACTCATTTCACCTATTTCTGGGAATTTTTTTCTTTTTTCATCTTCATCGTTCTCTTGTTTCTTTTTTGATTTAGATTCATCCTTAATTTTTTCCTCATTCATATTCTCACCTCTTATTTATTGATTATATATTAAGAATAAATAATTATATTTATATCTATATATAGTTTTCTATCATTATTTTTCATTAAATTATTGAACAAGATGTAATTGTCTTCAATTTACTGTCTTATCTTGATATTTTTTAAAATTATTTTAATAGCACGACTCTGCTTATTTTTGATTGATTAATCACTTCTCTTCCTATTTCATTGGCTATTTTTAAACTAAAGTCAAGAATTTCATCATGTTCTGGCATGTTAGCTAAGGTTAATCTTTCTCTTGAATAGCCAACACACATGTATCCTTTAACTTCAATATAATCTGGATTAGCTATTTTTATTAGTTTAGCATATTGTTCTGGATTTTTCATGTTTTCTCCTTTAACACATGTTATACGAAGGCAGGTTTTAGTATTAAAACTTGGTAAATATTCAAGACTACTGATTAATTTATCCCAAGCATTATCTATTTGGGGGTTGCATAATGAATTATATGTTTTTTCATTATCACCATCAAGAGAAATATATAGTTGGCTTGGTTCATTTTCAAGATTTTTTAATCTTTCAGGTAAAAGACCATTACTTACAAGAAATGTTGTGAAATTTCTCTTTTTAAATTCTCCTATTAATCCATTTATCTCAGGATAAATTGTAGGTTCTCCAGCTAATGAAATAGCTACATTATTTGGTTCTTTGGATTCTAATAACTTCTTTTCATCTGCTTTATCATTACCAAAAAATCCACAAAGTAGATTTTTTTGTGCATCTAAACAATTTTCAATTATTGTTTTTGGATCATCATATGGCGATTCCCATTCTGTTCTACTAAGAGATAAATCTCTCCAACAGAATGAACATTTTTGATAACAGAAGGGAATAGCTGGTGACATCTGTAAACATCTATGACTTTTAATTCCATAAAATTTCTGTTTATAGCATTCTCCTTGATTTAAAATACTTTTTTTAGTCCAATGACATATTTTAGCACCAGCATGAGAATGTTTACCAGCGAATCTATATCCACTATGTTCCATTTTTTTCTGTTCTTCTAGATTTAATACCATTTAACCACTTAATTATAAATATCTCCTAAATCTTATTCTAGCTATTTCATAGGAAATTTCAAATAGTATAAAGTAAATAATCGTTTCTGGTGCTAAAAAGCCTAAATTTGTTGAAAATCCATTTAATATATTTATTAATCCTAAAACTGATAAAATAAAAATAGCTATTTTCATTGTAAATCTATAATCAAAAAAGGTCTTTAAAATTTTGCTCTTTTTATAAATATATGAATTATCATTTCCAATTTCATCAATAGCACTTGTTATTATACAAATAGCTAAGATAATTAAATTTAAATCACTGCCCCCAAAAAAGATTAAGGTTGCTATAAAAAAGATTAAAGAAAGAAGATGATGAATTCCATCAATTTTTAAGGATATAAGTGTTCCTATTAAAATTCCTAAAAATATATATGTAGCATTCACATCATGACTAGCTAAAAATCCACTTATTAATCCTGTAGCAATTCCTAATAAAACAGCTATTGGTTTGTTATTCTTTTTATCATATTCATCATCAGATAATTTCATTAAAAAACCTGATAAAGAGTAAAATAGGGCCATTATAATCTGATTCAAAATTAAACCTCTAAGCTATCTAAAGCACCAGCTAATATTAATGGGAATAGGATTGTTACATCCCCAATTACAGTTACTAAGTCTGATTTTGATTTAGCTTTAGACCATGATTTAGCTTCCTCAAGAGGAGCACCACTTAAGCTTCCAGTTTCACTTCTATCCATAGTTATTTGAATTGCTGAATCTACTCCACCTTTAAGAAGGTTAGATGCTAATGTAAAATGTTTTGGAAGACCTCCACCTAAAAGAACAGCCCCTACTTTTTTAGATTGAAAGACTAAATTAGATAAATCATTCATATCTTTAACAGCGTCTATTGTTAAGTTGTTATCTTGTGTAAACATCCATAATTGCAATCCTAACATGCTATCAACAAGTCCTGGTGCAAATATACTAACATTATTTTGATATGCTAATTTTAAGATAGAATTTTCATCCTCAATCCTTTTTCCAATTTCCCAAAGGAAATCTTTTATAGAAATAAGATTATTCTCAGTCTCAACAGCTATTTCACTAATAATTTTTGTTATTTCTACTTCAAACACCTGAAAATCCTTATTTTTTGTGTAAACATCCCCTATTCTTCCAATTCCCTCTTTATTAAGATGTTCATCATCAAACCCATAGTTTTTATAATGATTTCCACCAAAAGATTCAAGAAGGTCATGGGTTATGTTGGCCCCACTTGTAATTAAAACACTAATCTGTTTATCTTTAATCATTTGCCCAACTATATTTCTTAACCCTCCAGGAACAAGAGGTCCAGCCATGCTTAGAAAAACATTAGTATCTTCATCACAGATCATCTTTGACAAGAGCTTTGTTGCTCTTCCAATTCTACCTGCTCCTAAGACACCAGAAGATTCAAATTCATCTATTATTTGCTTAATAGTCATGTTCTTTTTAAGATTCATTTGTTTAACATGCATAAAATCATCAATAGGAAATTTATATTTTTTAAGAAATTTTAATATTAAATTATTATTTATATTATTTTATTTAAAACAATGAAAAATTTTTAAATCATTTTAAGAAATTTATTTTTAAAAATAAATAAAAGCTTTGTTTTTCTAAAATTTAAAACAAATTCATTGTAAAATTGATATGCATTTTGAAAATAAGTAAAAATATTTAATAAATATATAACAAATTAATATATATTATTTTAAATATACTTAAAAATATTAATAATTTATTAATTTTGTAGAGATATAAAATGATTGAGAAAGAAATTTTTTTAACCCCAGATGAAACTTTAAATTACATAAAAGACAATGTAAAAAATCATGAGATATTAGAATTATCTTACAATAGAATTTATGCTCCTGGTGAGGTATTAGATATTTCTGTTGAAGAGGATTGGGGAGATGAAGTCTTAATGGTTTCAATTCATCTAAACGGGGATCTTGTTAATGATGTTGTAAGAGTCAATATGAACAATATTAAAAATGATCTTCTAGAAGTAAGACATATAACTAAAAATCAAGATACTATAATTAATGTGCAGAATTAGTTTAAAGATATTTGTAAATTCAAATATTTATTACAATAAATTTAATTAAAAAATGTATCTATAGTTTTTAACATATTTTAATAAAAATGAGAATTAAAAATTTAAGTATAAATAAAGCATAACGATGTGATTTAATGGTAAAAGAGATGAAAATAGATTGTGACTTAGCTATTGATTATGTTATAAACAATGTGAAGCAATATGACAGATTAGAATTATCTTACAATAGAATATTTACTCCAGGTGAAGTTTTAAATGTTGATACATCCGAATATGATGGAAAAAAGGGTGCTAAAGTTGTTATCCATGTATCTGAAGATACTTATACTTCAACTGTAGAAGTTGACCTTGAAAAGGTTAAAGATGAATTAATAGAGATTAATCATTTCCCTAAAAATGGTGGTGAAGAAGTAATTATCTTAATAGATAAATGTGATATCTGATTAAAATTTTAAATAACTATTTAATTAATTGTTTTATAATTTAATGTTAGTTGTTTAGTTTTTTTATTACTTAAATTTATTTTATTAAAATAATTTTTGTAAATAAGTTTATATAACTATAAAAATAAATATTATATTTTATAAATAAAATTTTATTCTTTTAAAAAAAGATGTTATGATTAAATCAATGCTACAGTTTTTATAATCTGTAGAATGAATTTTTCATACAAATATTTATGCATTTTTAGATATATTAATAGTTTAAGTTAATTTATAATTTTAAAGGAGAGAGAATATGGGAAATATTAGAACATCATTTGTTAAACGTATATCAAAAGAACTTATTGAAGTCCACAGAGGAAAATTTACTACAAGTTTTGATGAGAATAAAAAGTTGGTTGCTGAGCATTCTACAGTTAGTACTAAGCATTTAAGAAATAAAATAACAGGATATGTTACAAGATTAATGAGTCAACGAGAAAAACAATATTGAGAAAGTTAAATATAAATTTCACATTAATATTACTTGATGAAACTTTTAATTTTATTTATTTTTTAATAATTAATTATTAACCTTATTTTAAAACTTTATTTTTAAAAATTTTTTTAGAAAATACATAACTGTGTTTTAATGTATAATGAACTTCTGTGGTGGGTATTTCCTGTATCGCGGATAATTAATATTATATTTCTAATGAGTCTTTGTAGATATATAGAATATTGAAAGTTAAATCATCATACGATTTAAGTTTTAATAGTATAACTAATTAAAGGTTCTGCGTAATGGTTTTTATGTACTCTATAACTTGTATGTGAATAAATATAATATTAACTGTGATTCAATCATTGATTACATTTATAATTTTGGCTTTCTATACTTTTAAATATAATGATGGGTGATTAATCGATGATATTAGATACATGGTTAAATTATATTGGGAAAGATAAAAAGAACAATGAGTTTATAGAAAATATGGGATCAATGGGAGGTGTTACATGAATAAAATCAATAAAAAGCCAATTAAATTACTTACTCCTTTAAATGATGAGATGGTATCTAAATTAAAAGTTGGAGATGTAGTAACAATATCTGGTAAGATGTTAACTGCAAGAGATCAGGCTCATAAACGTATTGTTGAAGAAGGTTCTCCTATTGATTTAAATAATTCTGTTATATTTCATGCTGGTCCTATTATCAAAACAAAAAAAAATTTTAAAGAAGATGATTTAGACCCTAATAATTTTGAGTTAATAGCTATTGGACCAACTACAAGTATGAGAATGAATCCTTATGAGGTGCAGGTTCTTAATATGGGAGTAAAGGCTATCATTGGAAAAGGGGGAATGGATGATAATGTTGCTAAAGCACTTATAAAAAATAATTCAGTTTATTTGGTAGCAGTTGGTGGTTGTGCAGCATTATACAGTGATTCAGTTAAAAATATTTTGCATGTTTCATGGCTTGATTTAGGTATTCCAGAAGCTATTTGGCAATTAAACATCCAAGAGTTTAGACCATTGATAGTTGCAATGGATTCTCATGGAGGAAATATCTTTAAAAAGTAATTTAAAATTTAGATATATATTATGATTAATAGTTTTGTGTGTAAAAATGTCAGGTAAAAAATTATCTCATTTAAAAGGAGATGGAATTTGTATGGTGGAAGTTGGTGATAAAGCACTTCAAAAAAGAGTAGCTAAAGCTTATGGAGAAATTTTATTAGATGAACAAACAATAACTATGATTGAAAACCATAATATTAAAAAAGGTAATGTTTTAACAACATCACAGATTGCAGCTATCATTGCAGTTAAAAATACTTCCAATATAATTCCTTTAACTCATCCATTACAGATTACAGGAATAACAGCGGATTTTCAAATAGAGAAAACTAAAATAGCTATAACCGTAGAGGTAAAAACATTAGGTCAAACAGGAGTGGAAATGGAAGCTCTTACTGGGGTAAGTACTGGGCTTTTAACAATATGGGACATGGTTAAATCTGTTGAGAAAGATAATAATGGTCATTATCCTAATACAAAGATTACAAATATCTCAGTTTTATCTAAATTAAAAGAATAGAAACATTAACACATTTAATAATATATTTTATTTTTAATAAATAGGTTAAAGATAGAGAAAATTAAAGGAAAAATAATCGATCACATGAATATTATAAGAGATGTATGAAATGGAAAATGTCCCAAATAAAATAAAAGAGATTATAAAAGAGTCTTATCCTTATATAAAACAGTTAAACCCTGCACAAAAGGCTGTTGTTGATTCCAAATATTTGGAAAATAATTCTAATTATATAATAGCTATTCCTACTGCAAGTGGAAAGACAATTTTAGGAGTTATGGCTGCTTTACAATCAATCTTAAAAGGTGGAAAAGCTATTTACACTGCTCCTCTAATTTCAATTCAAAACGAAAAAGTAACTGAATTTAAGAGTTTTGAAAAACATGGGATCAAAATTGGTAAACATCCATCCTCATGTGATTTAGCAGTTATGGTATTTGAATCTTTTGATGCTTTAACTCGTTTTTCATGGGATAACCTAAAAGAAGTTGATACCATCATAATTGATGAATTTCATATGATAGGTGACTTTTCAAGAGGACCTACATTAGAATGTGCAATTACACGAGCTAAAATTATCAATCCTTCCATTAAAATAATAGCTTTATCAGCCACACTAAATAATATGGGTGAAATTGAGGGGTGGTTAGATTCTAAAGTCATTGAAAATGATTATAGGCCAGTTCCATTAAATAAAGAAGTTTTAAATACTGAAATGTTTAACACACAAAACAAAAACGATGTTGTAGTTAAAATTGTTGAAAAGAGTATTGAAGATAACTCTCAAACTTTAAGTTTTGTATCTACCCGAAGATTTACAGAAGCACTAGCAGAATATGTTAGCAAGAAAATAGCCAAAAAATTAAGCTTGGATGAGAAAAAAAGATTTAAAAAAGTGGCATCAAATATTTTGGATGTTTCAAAGAACATGGGTTCAAAACCTACTTCAACATGTTTAAGACTTGCTACCTGCTGTGAAAACGGGACTGCATTTCATCATGCAGGGATTTTTAGCCAGCAAAAAGAAATTATTGAGGATGAATTTAGGAAAGGAAATCTTCTAATGATAGCTGCAACTCCAAGTTTAATGTATGGAGTTAACTTACCTTCAAAAGATGTAGTAATAAGAGATTATACTAGATGGACTTCACAAGGAGTACAACCCATCCCTGTTTTTGATTATGAACAAATGTCTGGAAGAGCTGGAAGACCATTATATGATGATGTAGGTTATTCCTATTTAGTGGCTAAGTCATTAGATGAATCTTACAAACTTCAAGAGAAATATGTTGAGGGAGATATAGAAAATACAACATCAAAATTAATTGAAAATAAAGATGCAATTTTAAGACAAATCATAGCTCAAATAGCATCATCTCTTTCTAAAAACAGCAGAGAAATTCAAGAATTCTTCAATGAAACATTCTATGGATATCAGATAACTAATGATGAAAATATGAAAGAATTTGCAGAGGAAAGCTTAAAATATGAGATAGATAATTCTTTAGATTTTTTAGTTGCAAATGGAATTATCCAACCAACCCCAAATGGACTTAAAGTTACAACATTTGGTAATTTAATAGCTAAATCTAATTATACAGTTGAAACAGCAGTTAAACTCAAAGAATTTGGAAATAATGTGGAGGATCTTGATTTTAACAAATTAATCTATGAAATCTCAGCAAGTCCTGATTTACCTTTAATATCCTTTAAAGGAAGAAAATCAAAAGATCCAGTTAGAGAAAAAATGTCTCTTTCAGGATTATTTTCAATAAATATTACAAATCAGGAAGCAACAGCCGTTTCATTAATCGAATGGATTGATGAAAGAAATGAATATGAAATTGAAAATGCATATCATGTTTATTCTGCATCAACTAGACGAACAGCATATGAAGCATCTCTACTAGTTAAATTCTTTAAAAATATTCTAGAAACCAATAGAAAGTATGGATATTCCCAACAATTAGATTTTCTCTCAACAAGACTTTATTATGGAATAAAAGAAGATTTAATCCCATTACTTCTTTCAATTAAATATTTGGGAAGAAAAAAAGCAAGAGCTTTAATTAAAGCATTCGGTGAAGATTTAAGACCATTTTCAAAAAAAGATTTTGAAAAAATTGAAGGAATAGGATCAAAACTCTCTAAAAGAATTAAAGAGTATGCTGAATCTTTAGATAATTAAAATTAATAATACTACATAGCTCATATTTTTCACTCTATCAGACCCCTTGTTTTCTTAAGTAAAAAAAATATAACACCGTAAGCAAATTTTCATCTTGAAAATGTATGAAATCAGCTGAAAAATAAGTCGATGTTTTATAATGAACTAATGTTTTTAAGGGATAAAATGATTTTTAAAATTGGAAATCCCAGATAAAATTATTAGATTGCCCCAATAGATAGTTCTTTAGCAAACTTTTCCCCACATCATTATATATAAAAAAAAGAAATGTGGAATTTATTAAGTAAAATGCTATAAATCGTTCAACTAATTTTTTAGAGAGTAGAGGATTTAAAAGAAAGTAAATACAGTTAGAACTGAAAGGTAGCAGGAAATCAAAAGAAGTAATAACTGTGAAAGGATACCAACTGAGAACATTTGATGAAAACTTCAGAATATAAAATTTTAGAAGTCAACATTCCCAAACAGTACTGAGTGGAATGCTATTAATTAGTAAAACAGGAAAAGAATGTAGATTAGTTATACAACAGTGAACCAACTACATTTAATTATTTTTTAAAAAAAATCTAAAAATAAAAATATTGATAGGTGAAATATACCAAATAATAATTGATTATATTATTTATTAATGTTCAATTTCGTTCATGAAGAAATTAAAATAAAACATCTATGATATAAATTAACACTCAGTCAAATATTTTTTAATTGAATAAGTTAAAGCAACACATTAATTGGATGGTCTTCTGCAGTTTCAGTTCCAATATCTTTAGCTGCTTCAGCTATGAATATATCAGCCATAGCACATGCAGGGAATGCAATTTTAGCATTTTCAATTGGACCAAAAAGTACAAAGTCGCCACCAGCCATTTGTTGAACGATATTTGAACCAATATCACAAACAGGCCATGCTTCTTTGTGTTCTTTTTTATATGTTCTTAACCAATCCCATGCAGAAGGTACGTTGTGAATACCTGAACCTACTGGTAATCCCCATTTACTTTTAACAGCAAATGAAGTTCTTACAGCGACTCCAGCACCTTGACCAAGAGGGGTTACAGCTGTATCCATTAATGGTTTAGTAATACCACAAGACTCAGCTAATGGAAGTAAACCTTCATCTATTGTTCCATCCCCAGTTTCCCAGATACCAATTTTACCTTCAACAGTAGGATTCATTGGATTAAAACCTAAAACAATAGAAGCAGATAAATCAGATTCTTTTACAGCTTCAATTTCAGATGGTTCTGCAGCCATATTAATTGAATTATAAATAGCTCTTTCTGAGAGACCAGCTTCTGATGCATATTTAGCTCCAGCAATTCTTGCTTCACCAGATGTTGAATCTATTAGGAAAGGTGCATCACTAAAGTCACCGACAAATTCTAAATATTTAACTAATGCTTCTTCGGTTTGTCCGAAAACTTGAACTAGAGTCGGATTTTTAGTCACATCGGACATTTCTTCCATTGTTTTTATTCTTTCTTCTGCAGCATCTTTATCAAATATTCCTGCTTTTTCATCACTAATAATATTATGCCCACCATAAAAAATGGTTCCTGCTAAAACTGTAGGATATTCCCCTGGTTGACCTCCAATTTTAACACCAGCAATATCCAAAACTTCTTGCTCTTTATCAAATCTAAACATTTATAAAAACCTCCCCTAATTAGCCCTTAAACCAGTACAAGAAAAAGTAATTAAATACAATTACTATTATCATACCTATTATCATCCCATATAATATACCAATATCTCTACCCATTTGGTGACCTAATCTTTGGTAGTATTCACCAACAGCAAATTCAACATTCTCTTCAATTTCATCTAATTTTTGATTAGCTTTGTTGAATTCATCAGTAGAAACAAGTAATCGAGGTATTGTATCATCAGCCATCATAACACCTCTTATTTACCACCTAATAGTACTACTAACAAAGGAATTATTAAACCAAAAACAAAAGCAATGATGAGACCATATACCATTCCAACTGCTCTTGTGTTGATTAAACCTGCAAGTAATCTTCCTTGTCTACCAATTATTCTGGATTTATAGTCTGTATCTTCAGCAACAGCTCGGATACCCCTTACATTAGGTTTGTTTGAAAACTTAACCATTTATAAAACCTCCATATTATACAAACATAGCTATGCATCCAAATATTAAGACAACAACAAGCCCTATCATTATCCCTTGAACTTTTCCAGCATAATTTCCAGACATTGTTCTTTGAACAGCACCAACTAATTTAACCTGAGTTTGAATATTTCTCATACGGGCTTCAATTAATACTGTTTCAGCAGAAACAGGTCTGACTTCTTCTCCTTCATCTTCATCATCCCCATCATCATTGATAGAAATGAGTAATGCTTCTTCTTCAAAGGCACCAGGATCTTTTTCTATGCATTCTTTTACTTTAGTTTCAATTTGAGCTGCATCTTCTACATCAATTAAATTTACAATTTCAACTTGTTGTTGGAATCTTTCAATCCCCTCATCGGGTATATTTTCAACAAATGGAATAGCACCAGTTGCACCAACAATACTTCTTTTTTCAGGATCTACACCATTTTTATGTAGTGCTTCAATACTTTGACCAGTGATATGACCTTGAACCTCAGCTCCAGTCAATATCAAAAATCTAATATTTGGATTAGAAATTATATTGGCTACAACTTTTTCAACACCAAGATTTTCAGTTTTGCAAGGCCCAGCAATAGCTGCCCCAGCTGCCGCAGGAATATCTTCTATGTGAGATGCAAGTGTTGTAACAGCTACAGGACTTTCAGGATTTCCTGCTATATAATCTCCATTAACAACAGGCCATCCTTCTGCAGCAGGTTTTTTACCTCCAGCACCATCAGATTTTTTATCTGCAACACCTTCAGATTCAGCAGATTCTTTATCTTCCACTTCAGCTACAATATCCGCTGATTCTTTATCTACCATCTATATAACCCCCAGGTAAAAGTGTAATAATGGAATTATAGCAACTAATATCAAAAGACCTAATAAAAATCCATAAATTGCATTAGTAAATACTCCTGCATTTGCAAATACTCCTTCCCTTCCAGGATAAGTACCTTTAGGAACTGTTTTATGATTTAAAGAGTTAACTAACTCATTTGCTGCTACTTCCAAAGTTTCTATTTCTTTATTTATATCATCCATAGATAATATTAAAACTTCCCTTCCAACAGATGCACCAATAGAACCCGTAGATGGATCAAGTGTTAAATTATATTCAGGAACTATTTTAATTAAGGGTAACATTTCAACCATTATTTTCCCTCCTATTCCTCAATTTTAGGCCATAACCCTGTCCATTTAACAGACGCTGCTTCTTTAAATGATGCTGAAACATACTTTTTAAAGAATATTATCCAACCACCTAAACCAACTATATTAATCAGTAAAGAAGCAGGAATTCCTTTCCAAGTAAGTGCAGGATTTCCTATAGTTATAATACCTATAATAACCATTGCTAAAAATCCACATGCACCAGCTAACTTAAGAGTTCTCACTTGGTTTTCATTTGGGCCAAGACATGCATTAAATGGATGTTGAATTGCTAAAGTATTTAGGATAAAGAATAATGCTATATAACCTGGACCTATTACAAGAGTTAGAATTTGAGCAAAATCATAACTACCTGCAAAAGCTGCAGAGAATCCAAGAACAGATAATGCAGCAGCACCAGCAATTTCAGCAGTACATCTTTCTAAAATTGGAATTTTCATTCCAACAACCTTTTTAGCAAGAATAGCAACAACTAAACCTAAAACCATTGATAAAACCAATGCAAGAACAGGTCCAACAACACTAAGTCCTCTTAATAAAGAACTTGATGCTAATGCTATACCAGCTAAAGTTCCAATAATACCAATAGAAAGGCTCATGTAACCTATTGAAGGTACACCAGTACCTAATCCATAACTTGCAACTCTTCTAATTGCATCAGAACCCCAAACTATAGCACAAACTGCTCCAAGAGAAGCAAAAAGTGGACCAAAGAGATGGTTTAAAGGAGTCAAATAAATACCAATTAATCCTCCAATTATACCTATAACAAGTAATAATTCAGAAGATATTGCAGATCCTGCAGGACCTCCACCAGCTGCTGACATTATGCTACACCCCCAATAGGTAATACTCCAATAGTTAATAGATATACGAATGCACCCATAACAAGAGAAGCTATTCCACAAGAAATAATTCCAGAACCAATTCTTTTAAATTTAGGATCATGAAATCCTTCAATAGTACCTCCAATGTTATAAGAAGCAATAACAGAGTTTATGAAAAAGATACCTACAGCAACAATAGCAACTAATCCACCAGCAATTTCAGGGGTAAATCCATTTAATCCTTTAAATCCCTCACTAATTGCATAGTAGACTAATCCTCCACCAGCACCACCAAGTAAACCTCCGAGAAGACCACTTACAAAACAGACAGTTGGAATACCGTGTCCTTCAGTACCAGGAGTAACATATTTTTCTTGATTTCTACCAGTGATAGGGTCAATTTCAACTTTAGCTGAAGAAGGTACAATACCTGCACCAAATACATAAATTAGATTAGCAGTTACCATTGTAAGTGCAATCATCAGCATTGCTCCAACTGCTCCACCCAAAGCAATGATATAAAAGGGTTGACCTGACATAGATGCAGCAGTGACTAAACCAGATAATCCAGCACCAGCTGCAAGCATCGCAGTACCAGTTCCAACACCAGTAGCAGTAGCCATAGCTGCAGGAGCACCACCTACAGGTATAAAATGCACACCTCCACCAATAAGAATTCCTCCAATCATAATAAGTAATAATAAAGTTATAGGATCCATAAATGTGAAACCTCCTTAAATATTTATTCTTTATATGGTCCATATTTAGTTCTTGCAAAATTCTCAAGTCTTTCATTTATAAATAAAAGTAGAAGAACTATGACTAAACCAGCAATTAAACCACCAATTAAACCAAAAACAACAGTTATCCAAAAGCTGAAAAATACAAGAAAACCAAAACAAATCCCAGTTAAAGGTCCACCAAATTTAGCACAAAAATTACCTACATCAATAGAGTTTTTTGCACCTAATTCAGCTTTAGTAGTAATATCTCCTTGATTAGCTACTGGAATACCTCCACCAAAAGGATAATGTTGATATTCACTTTCAGAACCATAATGAACATCCCCAGTTGAAGATCCAATAGCTCCTAGAGTAATACCCCATATAACAGCTAATAATGGAAGGGGAAATATGTGTAACGGAGTACCATTAATTGGCATAACAATTAAAGTACTTAACCCTACAATACAAAACAAAGCTATAAAACCATGACCTGCAATAGGGCCTAATGCCTCAAGCAAAGCATCCATAAACAATGGCTGTTGAAATTGAGATTGACTTACAATTCTACCCATATGAGAAGTAATCGTATAAACTACAAGAATTAAAGTACCAACCGCTGCACCAACAGTTATTGCTAGAATTGGCATGATATGTAAATTTAATAAAACAAATGCAATAGTTCCAGCAATACCAGCCCATGCACCATAAGCAACAGGTTCACCAGCAACAGCTTTATTTATAAACCTATGTAAATGTCCCATTTGAGGTGCTAGCTGAACTTGTGAGTTAGGGTTACTTTCAGAACCTATATCAGTTTCTATATCTTCTGATGCCCCAGCAATAGTAGCAGCTGCACCCATTAATGCAACAATGCCTAATGTTAAAGGATCCATAATTTTTTTCCTCCATATTTTTCTTTATATAATTTATAATATTATTAACTATTTATTTTTTTAATTAACCACTATTTAGATTCTAAAACCTAAAAAAAATATTTCAAATTCAATTATAAGACTTATTACTAATGATCATTATCTAAAAAAAATAAAAAAATAAATAAAAATAGATGTTAAACATCTATTTAGCTGGTATGATTAAAGATCTTTCACCATCAGGGCTGAATTCTTTTAATGCACCTTTTGCAATTTCCGCACGAGGTTGAGAGAAGTCAAAGCTTAGGTTTTTATCAGCAAATGCTATTTTAATCAATGGATTAAATGTGAAAGCATCTTTTCTTGCTGCATGAGATGCTTGTGCGATACCTGCATATTCACCTTGGTGACCTACATTCATTGCATAGTTAGGATAGTTTGGACCTCTTAATTCAATAGGTAATCCTTCGTCATTTCTTACAGAAAATACATTGGATGCACCACATTGATCTTGTAAATCGTATCCATAAAATCCTAATCTTGAATGTTGTTCTTTATGCAAGTACATTGATAAGTACCATGCACTTAAACCTGTTTGAGAGTTTCCAGTTGCGAATGCAGTTGAAATACCAGCAGCAGCTGAAACAATTGAAGCTCTTTGAGAACCACCAAATTGGGTTTCAAGTAAAGCGGGATATTCTTCATATTGTTCTAAACCATAGAAAGTAACTTCAGAACCAACATCAAGAACTGTGTCCATGTTATTAGGTGCTTTAGTTAATTCACCATACTTGTCTTCAACATACTCTTTACCATAATAAGCAAAGTCATCAAGAACATTGTCGGTATATGCCGCAGATGCATATTGAGTAAATCCTACTCCACCAGACATGTATGAACCTAACCATATTTGATCATATAATGCTGCAGATTGAGCAACAACATCTAATGATACTCTAACTGGATCATCAGCATTAACTCTTGAAGATTGGCAAATATCAGCCATGTAACCAAATGGAATTCCACCAGGTTCATTTTCAGCTCTTGCTCTTCTAACTGGTAAGTAAGTACCCATGTGAATAACTTCTGCATGCTTGGATGCATAAGCGAAATCACCAGTAGCTCCTTCACCAGCACATTGGTTATAAGCAGAAATCATTGACATCCCAATTTGCATAGCAGACCATCTGGAGGTTGTACCTCCATCACAAACTCTTCCTACAATAGAAGGAATTCTTACTACTTGCCAAATTTTATCTCCGACTTCTGATTTTAAAACTTCTGCTTGCTCAGCTGGGAACTCTTTGTTAATATCTAAAACAAATGCGGAATCAATTTCATCTGCTAATTCATCATCACCAGTGAAAACTTTTACATAACTATCTGCTACTAAAGATGGGTTAGTCTCAACCATGTGTTCTTGTACAACAGCTGCACCAGGCATGGCATGGTTAACAGTTTCTAAATAGTTAGTAATAGTTTCAGGAGTAACTTCCATACCTAATCTTTTTTCAAGAACAGTGTGTGCTGTATTTAAACCAACAACAACAGTTCTTCTAATATCATCCCACAATTGTTGAATTGCTGCATTGTTAACAAAATGGAAATCATCACCTTCAACATAAGTGTCAGTTGTTGATACTTGATAAGGCATTAAAGCTCTCTGACCTAATGGAGAACCAACATCTGGATTGTATTGAGGAATTCCTCTTTTTTCAGCTATTTCTTTACCTGCATTGGCAAATTCAGTTTTCCTTTCAGATTGTTTCCATCCGCCTAAGTTGTAAAAAGTAGTGGATTCATCTTTAGGATCTTCTTTAAATTTTTTTTCTAATGCTTTTAAGAATTTTTTATCAGCCATAATAATTACCTCCCATACTTATTCAGGGCAGAATCCTCCTTCGGATCTTGTAACATGGATTTTATGTAAAATTTCCACAGCATCTTTATCGTCTCTATAAGCTTCACCATCAACTCTGTAGATAGTGGTCTTATTTTTCAAGGTTTCTTCATCTAATGGTTCACCAAGAACAACAGGTTCATCAAGTTCTTTACCTATTTGATCTTTTACCATTTCAACTTTACCAGTTTCTTTGTTGAAGATTTGTCTTCTAAGCATGTCGAACATCACACCATTTTCATCAAGTCTTAAAGAGTGACCATGTACGGATTTTCCTCTGATACCTGTTCTTGCAGGGTCGAAGTATTCGGTTTCTAATAATTCTTTAGAAATTCTTTCTAGATCTCTTTCCCTTGCTTCAATAATCTGTCTACCAGATAATGTACCAGCATCAATTCCTCTGTATCTGTTTAAGTAAGATCTTGATCTTAAGTAGGGTTGAGCTGGAGCGAAATACATTGAATCCACAAATTGGATATATCTTACTCTGTCACCAGCTTTTGCACCATCGATTGGTTCAACAATTTCTTTAATATAATCTGGCTCTTCATCCATTTCATCTAATGGTGGGTGAACACTTTTATAATCTTCACCTGGAGCTCTGTGACCTAATATTTTTACTACTCCTTCATCAGAAATTTCTCTTAGTTTTTCTAATTTATAGTTTGGATCTGTGAAGTTTCTTCTATTTTGAGCAACTTTTGTAGTTCCTGGATAATATTGTGCCATAAATCATGCACCTCCTAATGATAATTTAACCTTTCTAATAATCTCATCTAATTTCTCTTGAGAACAAGTTTCTCCCCTAATAACACCAGTAACAATATTTAAAATCTGACCTTTGGTTTTTGCTTCATCAGGCATTACTTTTGATGTTTTAACACCAATTTTAGCGAAGTCTTCAAAATCAACAGGATATTCACAAATGATTACACAAGGTTTGTTTGCATTTCTCAAAATCAATCTTGCCTTGTAAATAAGATGGTTTCTAACTCCCCCTAAATGAATTACAAGGAGTTTAAATCTTTGCATTTGTTGAATTTCTTTTTCTGTTAATCCAAATAAACTTCCCCCACCTACATGAGGAACATCACCTGGAACACCAGCACCAGCATTTAATATCATTGTACTTGTTAAAACATTGGATTCACGAAGAGCAAAAGTAATTTCACAAACTGGCTTGGTAATATGTCTTTTACCTGGAGACATTCCAATAGCTAATACATCTGCTCCACATTCAGCAAATGTACCTCTTTGGGCAATTCCCCCACCTTCACCAAGCCCCATTGTTTCTCTACAATCAACAACATGAGTAGATTTTCCAATCATATAAATACCATTTAATGCTTTTAATTAAATATGTTTTTTATTAAGTTCAATCCTTTTAAGTAATGATTCAAATCTAATCCTTTTTAAGAATAGTTACTCTATCTTTAAGTCTTGCAGATTGGTCTGTCATACCTATTAACTCATCAGGCACAGATCCATTACCATACTTAAGATTATCAGTAACAGTCCTTTGAGTCCTAATAAATTTTCCAATGTTAATATCAAATCCAAAAGGCAATAACTCTTCACATATTTCTTCAATTTCATCTTTAACATCAATGACATCTGAATCATTAGAAATATCTACAAACACGCGACCAGTTTTCACTTTAAGTTCTATTTCTTTATCCTTAACAGTAATAACTCTCTTTTCAGCATACTTTGGATTTTCACTAGGATCTTCAGGTGGAAGTCTTGGTCCTTGAATAACCGTTCTTTTAACATTATTAAGACTTTCAATTCTATTTAATAACATTTCTGTTCTATCAGAACCTAAAATTCTGTGTGGAAATACCTGTATATCCATGTTTTTTTTCCTCTAAAGATTAAATTAGATTTTTAGATTAATTAGATTTGGCCTTTAATATCGGCAGCTGCCTCCACTACATATTTTAGTGGTTCTCTGAATTCGTCTACACTACTAAATACTTCTTTAATTAATCCAGAAGTTGATTCTGGTGAAAAGAGTTGAGTACCTGCATCTAAACACATTGCAGCTACAACACAAGGAATACAGAATCCTTTACTATGTCTTGTAACAATGTGGTTACCATTAAAGAGACCTGGTCCTCCTCCACCATAAATAGAGTGACTAAAGAAAGAGAATCCTACAGCGACACCTTCAGCTCTACCAAAGTCTACACCAGGAAGACCTGTTGCAAACTCAATTGAGTCATTAAAGTATAAGATACTTGAAGGTACACCTTGTGCAGCTCTTGCAGCACCAACATTTACCATAACTGAAGCAGTTGCACCAGCGGCGGCATATGCATTCCATTTTGCTACATCAACAGCACCATATTCAGTGAATCCATTGAGATCTTTTTCTGCCTTTATTACACCATCTGCTAAAGCTTTTTCAACTGTTCCATCAATTATATTTGCAATGGTTCCTTCTTTAGCAGCATCCTTAACTAAATCTAAAACTATGTTATCTGCATTCATACCTTGATAAGCTAAACCTAACAAATGCATCCTTTCAAATGCACCAATTGCATCTCCCATCTCAAACATCGCTGTTTGTTCTAATATAGAAGAAAGTGCTGTTCCTTGTAAAGTATTTTTTAAGGTAGCAGCAGTAATATGATTAGCTGTAATATTTCTTAAAGCATAACCTGCACCTTCAAGCTTTTGTGGAATATCTAACATAGTTGCAAGGTTAGAACCCATATAATCAACAGATTGTGGGTATCTACCAAGAATAGCTGCTTTTACCATATTAGCATTGTAAATGTCTACCTTATCATCAAACTGCTTAATAATTGCTTGTATTAAAGCAGTAGATGTAGATAATGTAGTTACAGAATATTCTGCTGCAGAATCTAATCTTGCTTGTGGAATTTGAACTAAAATTCTTTTTCCACCAGCTAAAAGCTCTACTTTTGTATCATCACCCTCTGCTACTTGAACCATGTCTTTAATTGATTCTGCAAGAGCACCAGCATTTCCTACAAGATCTAAGTCAATTTCTCTCCCTAAAATCTTACAGGCTTTTCCACCAACACTTGCAGTTTTTAAAGCATTTTGAACTCCTTCCAAGTTTACAGCTACGGTCCTTTTAATACCATTCACAATTTTTTTAATTGCAGGATTACGTATTGGGCTTAATGCTTCAATAGGGACTTTAGATTCAACTAAGTTACCCCTATCATCGTATAAATCGATTTTATCATCAAACTTCGCCATTTTTTCCCTCCTAACTAAATATAGTTAAAAAATATACCATACCAACAGTTTTAACTCTGTTTTAAATTAGTTATATAATAAATTAGACAATATAACTAAGATTTTGGTATACGAATTTTATTTTAGTTAGACTATATAATATAGTTTATCTTTCAAACAAATTAGTAAAGTTTATAAAGGATAAGATATTAGAAAATTGATGCGGAAATAAATGATTTAAATAATAACTTTTAATAGAATATAATATTTAAAAATTATATTAATTTATTATACTCTTTTTTATTATAATAATTTTAAAATATCTCTTCGTGATTGAGAAATTGTTAAAGGATAGCCATCTTCACCTAAATTAACATTATCTTCTTTATCAAGAATTTCAGCTAAATGAGCTATTCTTGGTAATCTTAAATTTGAACTTCTTATTATGTCAATATCTCTAAAAACATCTTGAGGTGTTCCTTCTTTTACAATAACTCCTTTTTTTATCACATTTATCCTTTTAGAGTATAATGGAACTAAATCCACATCATGTGTAGAGATTATAATTGTAATTCCTTCTTTATTAAGATCATATAATAACTGTAAAATCTGAGAAACTCCTTTAGGATCAAGACCAGATGTTGGTTCATCTAAAATCATGATTTTGGGGTTCATAGCAACTATTCCTGCAATAGCTATTCTTTTTTTCTGTCCCCCACTTAAATGATGTGGTGGTCTTTTCTCAAATCCTTCCATGCCTACTTTCTTTAAAGATGATTCAACTATATCTTTAGTTTCATCTATGGGTTTTCCAAGATTTAAAGGTCCAAATGCCACATCCTCTTCTACAGTTGGTGCAAAAAGCTGATCATCAGGATTTTGGAATACAATACCCACTTTTCCCCTGGCATCAACTAAACTTTTCTTATCATAATCTAATCTTTTTCCATCAATGAATATTTCCCCCTCTGACGGAGTAAAAATCCCATTAAAATGTAGAAAGAGAGTGGATTTTCCCGCTCCATTTGGCCCAAGTAATGAAACAATATCTCCTTTACTCACACTAAAATTAATATTATCTAAAGCTACTGTGCCATCAGGATATTTATAACTTATATTTTTTGCTTCAACTACTTTCATGATAATTCTATCCGTTGAATTATATTTGTTTTAATTACATGTATAATAATTAGTAACTATATTAAGTTATTTTTTAAATAAGCTATTTCTTTACTGATTTTCATGAAAATATTTAAATTTAAAATAAGAAAAAATAAAATTAAACAATTTCTATAGAATAATAAAAGGTTTAGCTATCTCTAAAAGAACAATAAGTAATAATGTTAAAATCAGAATGCAGTAATTAATCCTCATCATTGGAGGTTCTTTAATATATGAAACTGTTTCTCCTACATATCCTCTACTTATCATAGAAAAGTAAATTTTCTCTCCTTTTTCAAATGAATTTAGAAAAATCATCATGATTGTATATCCAATCTGCTTTAATGTCCACAAATATTTGGCTTTACGATTCCATATATTAAAACATCTTGATTTTTGAGCATTTCTAATATTTTCAAGTTCATCAAAGAAAACAAATAAATATCTGACTGTCATTGATAAAATCATTGCCAATATTTTTGGAAATCCTAAGCTTCTCAGTGAACTAATAATGTTATTCATTGGTGTAGATGAAGAAAATAGCACTATCATTGAAATACAAACTAAAAGTCGAGTAAGTAAGAGAACCGCAAAAATAATTCCTTCATAGTTTATATTAATCCCAAAAGGTAGAGTGTATAAAATAGTACCTGAAAGGATGAAAGGTTGAAAAATAGCTATAAATCCTCCAAAAGGGAGAATATAAAGTACTCTTTTAAAATAATAACTTAAAGATAATTTTGAAAAGAAAGTAAGAATAATTATATAGCTTTCAAGTAAAATAAGAATTAATATGTTAGAAGTTAAAACACTATAAACAATTATTATTAAAGTCATTATTAACTTTATTCTTGCATCTAAATTATGAATAACACTACTTTTCCTTGCTTCCATTTCAAGTTTATTTAGTGATACATTCATTGAAATTCTCCAGTTAAATACTGAATTTCATTAAAAAAAAACTCTTATACTAAATATTAAACTTTTCAGCCAATCTATAGTTATAAAGATTTTTTAATTATTTTTATTTTTTTTTAAATATGTAACCAATACCATATGCTATAACAAATACTACTATAACACCAATAAGAATAGCTATTACTCCAGATAGAGGATTACCTTTACTTAATCCAGGAATTTCATAATCTGGTATTAATGATTGGAATGCATGCTCACTTTCAAGTGCTTCGGGATTTAATTTTTTTGCAGTGCTTTCTAATCCATCCGGATTTGTTGAAGCTAAAAATGGTGCTAAAATAGCTATTATAACTACTATTACTATTGAATAAAGTAATAATTTTTTATCATTAGTTTTCATTTGAATCTAAACACCCTTTACTAATTAAATCTGGCCTAACATTATTTATGGCTATATAAACTACTGTACTTATCACTCCTTCACCAACAAGGCCTATTACAGCATGATATATTCCCATAAATATTAATCCATCTTCTAATGGGAATATTCCTGCTATAGCTAATTCTACAGCACAAGCTATTGCTGCAATAAAAATTGCTAAAAAACTCCCTATAAAAACAGCTGGAGTAGCATGTATAAAAGGTTTTAATCCTTTAAAAAGATAAAATCCAACAAATGAACCTATAATGCCCATATTAAATATATTAGCTCCAAGTACTGTTACGCCTCCATCACCAAAAGCTAAAGATTGTATTATGAGCACCACCGTCATGACTAAAACACCAGCATAAGGACTTCCAAGTAAAATTGATACAATTGGAGATCCTATCATATGTCCACTTGTCCCCCAAGGAATAGGAATATTTAATGCCATTATTGCAAAGACCCCCGCCCCAAGTACTGAAAGTAAGGGTATTTGTCTCTCATCTAAATTATTCTTCGCCCATCTAACAGCAAAATAACCAATAATAATTACAATAATGTAATAGATTACACACTGCTCTAAAGGTATAAAACCATCTGGTATATGCATATTTTCCCCCCATATAAACAAAAATATTAGTTAATTCTTAAAAATAGCTCCACCAATTAATAATAAATTCATAGTTAATATTTTTTATTAAATATTTAAATGTATTTATTACTTTCAATATCTGATAGTTATATTATATATTGCTTGTTAAATATCAAAAAAATTATAAAAAAAGAAAATATCATTAATAATAAGTTGGAACTTGTCTTTAAGATAATTGAGATGATTTTTTAGTTACTGTGTACATACTGTTTTAGCGAAAATTTTAATAGTTATTATGAGATATTCTAAGTTAATGAAATTATTTATTATATAGATAGTTATTTGTCCATGATAACTATATTTAATTAAATAATTTTAAAGCCAACTTATTATAATGATATTATTTTATTAATTAGTAATACCCATATAAATGTTTCTTAAATTTTTTAATAAATTAATTTCTTTAAATTAAAAAATAATAAATATAAAACATTATTTTCTATTAAATAAACTAAAAATCATTTAAAAATTTATATTATTGAATAAATGACTTTTTTTTAAAAAAAGTAATAATTTCTTAAATTTATATAATTGCAGTTTATTCTTATTAAGGAAATAAAAGATGTTAAAATAGATTAAAAGATATATATTTAATTAATTAACTTATAAAATAAATTTAAAATATTTTTAAATTCTGAAATTATAAATAAATAAAGGGGAATGAAATAAAAAAAATGTAATACTTTATAGATACTTAATATTAAACTAAAGAGGTAAAGTAATTAAAAAAAATCTATGAAAATTTAGTATATTATAATTAAAATCTTAATTTAAAACTATTATTTATAAGAATTGCTCAAATCTATCTGAAGATGCTTTACAAATTGGACATTTGCCTGGAGCTTTTTCTCTAGCACATAAATATCCACAAACAAGGCATCTATATACAGGAACTTTTAATTTACCTATTTCTTTATTAGAATCATTATGTTCTTCTTTTTTAGCTTTTAAAGTAGTTATTCTTCTATCAGGAATAGAACTTAACTTTTTCTCTCCTTTTAAAACTTCTTCACTCACATAAAGTGCACAAAAACATGCCCCATGATCATTTAAATCGGGATCCCTATAGTTACAGGGACAAACTATGTCAAGATCTTTTTCTCTATCTCCTGAGGCTAATCTACAAGGACAAGCACCATAACCATATCTTTCTATGTTAACATTAATACTATCTAATAATGCTTGTACAAACTCTTTATCTTCATTTATAAAATATCCTGTCTTTTCAGCATTTTCTTTAAAGTCATCATAAGAACCAAAGTCACTCATTAAGAACACACCTGACTGTTTAATTATTAAAGTTATCCCATTTAGTATTATTAAATCTATTAAAAGTAAATATTAATATAATTAAGATTAGTATAAAAGTAAAATTATTCTATTTATTGTAATTTTAAGTATATTATTAAATCAAAGTAGAAAAATAGTTAATATTAAAAATATCTAAAAAAAGATAATTATTTAAAAATAATAATGTAAAAATAAACATTATTTAAATAAACAATTCTTTAAAATTAAAGAATATTTAATCAAATGTTTATTTAATTAATAAATCAATTATCAAATTTTGCTTTTATTTGATCTTCTTCAAATCCTATTATAGTATCTTCATCATTGATTACAATTGTAGGGAAAGAAATAGCAGAATTCCATTTTTTTAATTCTCCAACAACTTCTTTTCTTTCATCCCCTCCAGTTAAATCAACATAAACATAATCATACTCGATTTCTAATTCTTCTAATAATGCTCTAGTTTTTTTACACCATTGGCAGGTACTTAATGCGAATAAAAATACTTTTCCTTTATTTTTTCCATCAACATGCTCTGAATTCATTTAAACACCCCTAATTATTTTTTATATTAAAATAATATATTTATATATTAATAATATATAATACTACATTTTTATCTTATTTAAATATAATTAAATATATTTTATGAATTATTTATTTTATTCTTGCAATATTTTTGTTTAAATCAAAGTGTTTATCAAATGAACCGATTTCTTTTATATTGTAACTGTTTCATTAATGAATGAATTTATTAGAAAACTGTCATCTAAAAAAATCATTAAATTAATACTCCATCCTTCTTACTTCATCTATTGCTTTATTAACATCAAAAGTTTATCTGTTTTCATTATACCTGCAAATTTCATCCTTCTTTTAGGATTAGGACCATATATTTATTAAGAATTAAGTCATCTGGTATTCTATTTCTTGTGTTTAATCCTCTCTCAATAACTTCATTTAATACTTTGTTCTCTTCAGCGCTCTCTTTTTTCGCTACTAATTTAATTCTTTTTAATAACTCAGAATCTATTTTATTAATCATAATATCATCATGAGATATTAAACTATTTATAATATTGTATTAATTGAATTAATTTATTAGTTAATATTAATATAAATCTAAAGCTCAACAATTTTTAGATTGATATGATACTAAATTTTAAATACAATTAAATATATAAAATGATTATCTTATAAAAAAATATAATTAAAAATCTTATAAATCAAATTTAAGGAATATGTCTTAGTTATTTACGTGATTTACCTATTCTTCTTGCGATTACTATTTCACCAACAGCGATTAAACCAACGAAGAATCTTTCAAGTCCACCTGTTGCCCAAATAGCTTCTCCGAAAGTAGAGTTTTTAATTTTCCTTTCATATTCTTTTAGGTTAATATCTTCACCCGTAGTTCTTTTGTAGATAATAGCTGATGCATCCATTAATTCATCCCAAGTGACTCCTTTTAGTTGTTTACCTATTGCTAAATATAATTTCTCAACTTTAACTTCGTAAAGTGATGATAATGTATCAACAATTTCAAAGGATCTAATAACACCAGTTATTTTATCTTCATCGTTAAGAACTGGTAGACTAATTAATCTAGATTTTGAGGTTTCAAGAACAGCTAAACGAGATGGATCATTTTCATGCATATATTTAACTTCATCTTTAGAACTCATAAACTCATGTATTAACTTTTTATTTTCCATTAGACCCCGAATAATATCAAAAGAGGTTATCCAACCAATTAACCTCATGTTTTCATCTACTACTGGTGAAGTAAATCTTTTAAACTTTTCCATTTTATTTGCAATCTCATATATGGAATCATTTGCTGTTGCATAAATGAAATCTTTATCCATTATTTCCTTTGCTTTCATTTTATCCTTTTTAATCCTTAAATTTTTTTAAACTACTGTATTGCTTAGCATGCAAGAACAAGTGTGAGTTAGATATTTGTTATTGTTCTCATATTTTAATAATTTATTTAATTAATATTTATTATTTTTTTTAATATATACTTATCAGTATTTTATATATCTTAAAATTTTATTGTATTTAATTATTATTTCATTTGTTATATATGATATTAAAAAAAGTATAATACCAAACAGACTAAATTTTTCCTTAATAATAATTGGAATAGCTATTAATCTGATTTTATCTATTGTTTATAAGAATATTATTGGGATGTCATTAGTTTTTAGTTTGATAATATGTATAATCTCATATTATCTATGGAGAATAGGATTTGGGGTGGGGGGTGATGTGAAATTAATAACAGCAATTTCAATCTTCCTACCACTTCAACCAGATTATAATATAAATTATTTAAATAATTCTATTCCGCTAACAGTATTTACCAATTTCCATTAACCATGTTTTTAATAGTGTAATTTTATCTTTACCATGTATAATTATATATCTAATTTTAATAAATCTTAAAAAGACTAATTTTAAAGGAATTACTAATTTAAAAAGTAAATATGTTGATAAGAAATTAATAAAAAATAAGTTTTTAAAGGTTAAAACACTCTTAATATGTCTAATTATCTCAACTACATTTGTTTATATAACAGGCATAATTAAAAATGATCCAACATCCCTTATAATGTATTTAAAGATATTTTTAACAAGCATTATTCTTTGTATATTCTCTAATTTATTAAGAGATGGACTTAAATACCTAAGAATCTTTTTAAAGAAAAAATCAATTATATCTTTATGTTTTTATAAAAAACATTAAATGAAAATTATTTCTATATAAGTATTTTAAAATGAAAATTATATGTGTAATAATAATATAATTATAATTACATCTAAAACAATATGTATAGGATAAAAATGATTAAAAAGATTAAATATTTAATAGCTAAAATTGCGGGAAAAGCTGCGATATCTGGGATAAAATTAGGTAAAGGTATGGGTAAAAGTTTTCCTGGGCATTTATTCTTAAGAATAGCTTCATATGATGGATTAAAAGAATTAGCTAAAAATCCAAAGTTTGGTTCTATCTTAATAACTGGGACTAATGGTAAAACAACCACCACTAAACTTTTAATTAAATTAATGGAAAAAGAATATAAACTTGCTTACAACTATGAAAGTAACACAATAAATGCTATTACAACTGGTTTACTTAATTCTAACTCTGATTTTGGTATTTTTGAATATGGGATTAGGGATGTTAAACATGGAATTCCTGATAAAAT
The DNA here is from genome assembly GCA_031284925.1 of Methanobrevibacter sp. Taxonomy (GTDB): domain Archaea; phylum Methanobacteriota; class Methanobacteria; order Methanobacteriales; family Methanobacteriaceae; genus Methanovirga. Next base: position 4,943 of record JAITXE010000010.1, on the reverse strand, counting down.
CCAAGAATTTATAAGTCCCGTTGGTGTTGTATATACAAATATCTCAAGGGAACATAGCCAAGTAGCTGGAGTTAAAAATAAATTTGAAGATTATATCTTTGCTAAATCACTTCTTATAAAAAATATGAAAGAAGGAATTATTATAAGTAATGGAAATAATCCTTATACAACTTATGTTACTGAAGAAAAAATTAAAAAAGATAGCAATAATCTTAAAATAAACTATTTCACTTCATCAATAAATCTAGAAAGCATGGATAAAATGTGTCCTTATTGCTTTAAACCATTACAATATGAAATTAGTGAAGATGATATTTTTTATAATTGTGAGTGTGGGTTTTCTAAAGTTGAATCTGATGTCCAGATAAATGAAGTTGAAATTACTAAAGAAAAATGGAGTTTTAAAGTTTCTGGAAATCCTTACAATTATTTCTTAAAAAAACATTTTAAATTTGAATTTGAATGTAATTTTCCCTCAATTGGATCACATAACATTAATAATAGTCTAACAGCTATAACCACTTATGCATCATTTACCCATAATATTTCAAACTTTAAAAATAATGTTCAAGATGTTTTTAGAGAGTTAGATAAAGGAATATTGCCTCCAGGGCGTTTTGAAATATTTAATATTGAAAATAATAATAAAACTGTTGGTTTAGGTCAAGGAGACAATGGTGAAGCATTAAATGTTAATGTTCAATTTATGCAATTAGTAATGGAAAATGATAATCTTCATTTTATATACACCAGCCCAGATGATTATGAAGAAGATATTTTTAAGGATCATTTGAAAATAATTAAAAAAGCTAATCCAGTTAAGATCTCAGTGCTACCTGGTAGAGAATCAGTTAAAATGGCAAAATATTGCTATGATATTCTTAAAGAAAGTTATAATGTATGTTTTTATCCAATAGAAGAGTTAAATAATAGAATAATAAAAATACATGAGATAATACTCTCATCTGATGCAGATTATGTGATTGCTTCTGGTTGTGGAGAAGAACAGAGAATGTGGGAATCAATTAAAGAAAATGTAAAAGAAATTATTAAATAATTAATATATTAAACACCGAGTAATAATAATGGAGATAAACTTTGAGTTCTAGATTTTTAAAGGCAAATATTTTTATTTTAATTGGGAATTTTATATTTCGTGTTGGGGGGTACATATATCATTTTTTGATGAGTAACTTTCTAGCAAGCTACTCTTATGGAGTATTATCTATTTTCCTTACAACCTTAAATGTTTTTCAGACATTATCTGCAGGAGGTATTCCTCCAGCTATTGCAAAATATTTATCGGAATATGTGCGTTTGGGGGAGGATGATCTTGCAAGACAGGTTGTTTACTCTTCTTTAAAGATAATGGGCGTATTAGGAATATCTTTTTCTCTTTTGCTTGTTTTTTTTATATCACCGTATTTAGCATTTAATTATTTTCACAATTCTGATTATCTCATACCTTTATATATGATTAGTCTTATACTTCCATTTAGTTTAGTTGCTGGAGCTTTTAAAGGTACATTTCAAGGACTTTATAAAACAGAATATATTGTAGCATCAAGAGGTGCTGAGCAAGGATTCATGATTCTGTTTTCTGTAATATTAGTTATTATGGGATTATCAGTTGTTGGTGCTACATTAGGTTCTGTTTTTGGTTATGCTGCATCGGCTATTTTATCATTATACCTATTTAAAAAATATATACTAAAACTCATCCCACACCCCGACGCGAAAGTTAAATTTTCATCTAAAGATGAATTAAAATTGATGAAGAAAATAGTTTATTTTTCTATTCCTGTTTCTATTGCGGCTTTAAGTGAAATGATATTGTTAGTTGTAACCAGTATAATAATGGCAAGTTTACTTTCACCCATATATATTGGATATTTTCAGGTAGCTAACACACTTGCAAGAATTCCTTTAATGCTTCCAAACTCAATTGCAACCACAATATTGCCTGCAACGTCATCTGCTAAAGCTATTAAAGATGATGATCTTTTAGATAAATATATCTCAGAATCATACAGGTATATATTAATAATAATAATCCCAGTATGCATAGGAATTGCTTTACTTTCAAAACAGATTATAGGAACTATTTATAGGGCAGAATACATGAATGGTTCTACTACATTAAGTATATTGATTATTGGTATGGGATTCTATTCAATTTTTTCAATATCATCAAGTATTATTCAAGGAATTAGAAATCCGAGAATACCAATGTATTTATTAGTTTTAGGTGCAATTTTAACTATTATATTAACATGCACATTAGTTCCTATTTATGGAATTGAAGGAGCAGCTATTGGAACTACTATAACAAGCATAATAATGACAATTCCAACCGTTATAATCCTTCTAAAATCTAAGAAAAGTAAAATTTCCATAACCCCTTATTTAAAGATGATCATTGCATCAGCCGTTATGGGAATATACCTTTTAGGATTAACATCCCAAATATTCATTCCATTATATCTTCAAACAATTATAGGATTTATTATAGGCATGATCATATACTTTTCAGTTTTACTCATATTAAAAGGATTTACAAGAAGAGATGTTCAATTATTAGAATCATGTACTGGTAAAATAAAACCATTAACCCCCTTTTTTAATAAAATATCTAATTTAATTATTAGATTTTCATCAGACAAATAATTAAGTCTTCTTAAATAACATATTAACCAAATAAATAATATTAAATGATTACCCCAATATTTAAGAATATATTAAATGGAATTAATCTTTTTTCATTAAATTTAAAGCAGTACCAATACATCCAATATTCTCACCATTTAATCCAATGATAAGTTCATCATCCCCAAAATCTGCAAATTTTCTTGAACCTGAACATGCTAAGGTAATATTAGGATTTCTAGTTGTATATGGGCCTGCTACAGCATCAGCACATACTGATTGAATTCCTGCAAAGTTAGCTTCAACTCTACCGCCTAATGTATAAACAACAGCTTGAGAAATTAACATTCCTTGTTTTGGATTAGCTATTACAATTATCACATCAGCTTGAAAATTTGCCTTCTCAAGTGGGCAATAAACTATTGCATAGATCATAGAATCAATTTTAGGTACTTTATCCATGGTTCTTTTTCCAGAACCAATACTTTTAAACCTACCTAACTTATAATAAAACTCACCAGTTTCTATTTTTAAAGGTAAATTTTCTAATCCTAAAACAGCTGACCCACCTTTACAACTTTGATTATCAGCATCAGCATAAAACATTTCTCCACTTGATGCATCTTTCACCATCTCACAATGCCTTTTTTTCTCATCTAACCGTTTAAATCCTTCAGGCAGATCTTTTTCATGAATTATGAGTTTAATAGCTACTGGTGAGATATCTAACTTTAAATTATCCTTTAACTGTTCACTTATAAAGTTATTATCCTTTAAAATAGATTTTTCATTCATTTATAATTCGCCTTACCATTTTTAAATAAAATATATAATTTTATTATGTGATTTTCTTTATTTATATTTTACAATATTATATAATATTTTGTTAAGTTCGTAACCATAGCATCACTACAAATAAAAAAAATGCTTAAATTATAAAAAAATCATTTTAAATAATCCTATTTCATGGAAAAGTAAATAAAATATAAATAATAGAAATATGCACAAGCATAAAATAAGTCCAGAATTAACTAAAAAAATCAATTCGGATAAATTAATAAATAAAAACTATAATCAAAATTAGCAACTATAATCTATTTCAAAACACTTATAATATTTAATAAAAATGTTTAAAAATTATTAACAGTTTTTAAACCTATTTAAGAAATTAAAATATCGATTTTAATTTTTTATAAATGTAGTTAATAACTTCTGAAAATATATATATAAAAAGAAAAATTACCTAAAATTATACTTTTAATTTTATCTGTGATAATTTTTTAGTATTTTAAATGGAGAATATCTATCTCCAGGAAATATAGCAAGAATTTTGTATTATATGGTACTTATAACCCGGGGAACTACCCATATTTAATTCTCCTGATTTGAGTAGTTTTTTTAATATATTAATTGATGTTCCAAATTTTATCTCTTTTTTGGATTACTTGGGATTTATGCATTCATCGTGTCTAAAAATAAAAAAATAGTTACTATTAGGTTTATTTCAATAATTTTATTAACAATTTCATATTTTAGAAGTTATATACTTTTAATCTTATGGTTATTTATGCTGGGATAGGATATATATTATTATATCTTGCTTCTATCCTTATGAAGTTTAATTATAGCAATAATGCCTTATTATAGTCTGATTCTCTTTTTAATAGAACTATTAATTTATGGGATATTTACCGTGATTCAAATTTTGAAAAATTAACTTTCCTAAATCTTACTTAAATTCAATATTAACTAATTATTTTATTTTAATTTTATCATTACTTATTTTTAAGGTTTAAATAATTAATAATGATTTTATTAAATAAAAGATTTAAATTTTTCCTGAAAATAATGAGTGAGCAAGTAACATGCTTTATATAAAAATAACAATGATATTTGTTAAAATTTATGATATATTTGAACTTATAGCTGTTTCCTTAACTATTTAAGACATGTCAACCATGTTTATTAAAATTGGTTTTAAAAATTTTAATATAATTTTAAAACATCTCTATTAAATGTTATAAATGTTTGATAAAGTACTATAAATAAAAGATATTGTAAAAAATGTATATGTAAAAATAAAATTTATATTAATATATTAAATTCAATATAATAAATAATTATAAAAAGTGTGGGAAAATGAAAGTTTTAGTAGTTGGTACTGGTGCAAGAGAACAAGCGATTTGTGAGTCTTTAAAAAGTGATGTTGATTTATATTCTTATATGAATAATATAAATCCAGGTATTGCAAGAATATCTAAATATAAACAGGGAAATGAATTGGATATTGAAAAAGT
>JAITXE010000060.1 GCA_031284925.1 Methanobrevibacter sp. | reverse complement strand
GTTATTGTATTACTTGAATTTGTAAATAATTTTGATAAATCAATTTGATTAGTTTTCTTTCTTTTGAATAGATTGCTTATTTTCATTTATTATGTCCTATTTATATAGTCTTTTTTATTCTGTATAATACTTCCAATGGTAACCTCCGGCAGTTTTCCTTTTACCAGTACAACAACTACCAAAACCAGTTAGTTATGAAATTAAAAAATTACTTGAATAAATTTAAAATGTTTTCAAAGTCTCCTGTTGGTTGATTCCCTTTTAAAGATTGACAAGCAGATAAAGCCATTATTGAGCATATTACACCATCCACCCGTTTAGTAGAACTTTTGTATTCTTTCAAAACTTTATAGTTATTATTTATATCTGGCTTAACTACTGCATTAGAAACCATCCATTTCTGAACAGGATTAGGGTCTATAATCTTTTTATCATAAACTAAACGTTCAAATTCTTTTGTAGGGATACTCATATTTTTTAAAGACTGATTAAAGGGTACTAATAAGATATGAGGAAACATTTCTTCTATTAAATTTATTAAATTATTTGATTGCCAATTGTCATAATAAATTGAATATAAATTAAATTGTTTAACAGTTTCTTCAATATCTTTTATAATATAATCATAATCAACGGTATTTCCGGGAGTAGCTGTTATTATATTATTTTGTACCCAAGATAATATATTTATGTTTTCTTTCTTATATTTTTCATTTACCGTTTCTTCTGGAATATAATATTTATGTTTAAAATAGTATTTACCTTCTTTCTCAAATACAATACTAAAAGCACTAAAATCTGATACGGAGCTCAAATCTAATGCACCATAGCAAGATTGCTCTTTGAAATCATCAAAGTTTATTGTAGACGGTTGCCCATCTTCCCATTTCTGTAATGGTATCCAAGAACTTGTACCAGATGTCCAGACATTTAATGTTTTAGCTTTATAATCCTGTTGATGGCTTACTTGTCCCAATGCATCTTGTAAATCCCCTTCTAATATATTCCTGTCAATAATTGTATCAATGGAAGGATTAGCTTTTATATAACTTTCTGGTTTCTTCCAATCATCATTATCATCAATAGTATAAATAATTCCAAAATATGATTCATCGGTTAGAACACCATTTAATATTTTTTTTACCTTTTCCCATTCATCATAAGCAGGTAATGAAATATCACTTCCGGCTGTTGTTATTATTAGTGTTAAATTATTTAATCTTGACCTTCCCCCGTATCTCATAGCTGTTACTGGTTTATCTGAAGGAAAACAAAAGTATTCATCTATAATAGCAAGGGAAGGTTTATACCCATCTATACCTACAGACTCTGAACTAAAATAAGATATACGGGAATTATTAAAAGTAATTTCATAAGTCAACATATTACAAACATTATCAAGATTAGAATTATTATTTATAATATATTTTATGTCATTAAACATTTTTATACTTTGATTCCCGTCTTTTTCAAAAAAATATGATTCACTTGACGGAATAGTTAAAAAGTCCCATAGTAATAATGGATACATTATCCCGGTAGTTTTTCCGTTTTTCCTGGGAACAAATACTGCCCCTGACCTAAACCTTTTTTTATCTTTATTATTCTTATATTTCCACCCCAATAGATTAGAATGTATAAATAGTTGCCAAGGCAATAGTTTTAAATATCCTTCTTTATCCGGTAATTTCAAATCTTTTGTAAAATTATAAAAGTCCTGGACATAAGACCAATCTATAAAATAATCAAATGAATCCTCTTTTTCTCGTTTAATATCAGTCAAGAATCTATTGACGGCTTTTTTTAAATAATTACAATGTGGTATTTTATTAGACTTTATATCTCTACAATATTTTTCTACTATCTTTTGAGCTTCATTTTTCATTTTGTTTTAAACGGACAAGTTTAGCAGTAATTGATTCCCCTGCAACTTCTTTTTTATTTTCTTTAGGTGAAGAACAATTCCTAGTTAGGAATTCAAATGCTTTTATTATAGATAAGGATTCATTTAATAAACTTTCATAATCATCTACTTGTTTTATTTTATCTAAAGGTTTCATTTTATTTTTTACTTCAATAAATTCGTCCCATAGAAAATTCATCATTTCTTTTAATCTATCAGATTCTAAAGTTTCATTTATAATTTTTTGATGTCTTGCCATTTTATTTATCTCCTTATTTTTAATTAGTTTTAAAAAGTACATCTATCTTGTTTTGAACTGGTGGGTGTGGAATAGCAGAAATAGTTACCAAAAATCCAGTATACTAGCGGTCTTCATTGTAATATTCATAATGTAGACCTTTTATTCTATATCTATTTTCTTTTAATACTTCCCTCAACCAAGTTTCTGATATATTATTATTCCTTGCTGTTTCTACTACACTATTAAATATCTTTCCAGTGTCTGTACAAATAACTTTTTTATGATTACTTTCTTTTTTATTTTCTACGATTGTATAGTCTTTACCTTCTTCATAATATCTAAAAGAATAACCGTGAACAGTTTCATATCTTGAATTACCAGATAATGTTCTTTGAAGACTAACATAAGGAATATTAAATAAATTACTTACTTTTTTAATACTATTGTATATCTTTCCTGTATTAAGACAAATAATTTTTTTAGTTATTTTGTTTACATCGAAATATTCTTTTCTCGGCTTATGTATTTTAATATTATACTTAGTTTTTTTATATGTTATATATATTCTGCCTTCAATATAAAATTCCCAATGTAATTTATTTATATGTTTGATATTTTTTCTACAGCATTGTAATATAGAATTATACTTTATATTATTTGTATCTCCTGCTTCAATAATGTCTTTATATATTTTATTTGTTTCTATACATATCACTTTCTTTCCTGTATATAATAATTCTTGTTGTTTAAGCTGATATTCTTTACTCGCTTTATTCATTTCATTCTTTTCTTCTTCCGATAAACTATTATAATAATTAAAATATTGTTGTTTTATTTTTTCTTTATAACCTGGTTTTGACCACTTTTCTTTTAATTTTTCACTATTTAACTTTCTTGAAAGTTCATAAAATCTACTATTACATTTATGTTTTCTATCATTATTTATGAACCAAAAAGCAAATATCATTTTAGAATTTTTGTATATTTTATATAATAAATAATGAGCTAAATAATGTTCCCGGGCCGTCAATAATACTAAATTATCTTTTGAATTATCCCCACCCATTGATTTGGGTATAATATGATGACTTTCATAATAAATACCTTCTCCCTTTTTTCTATCTAACGTTTTAACATATTCAATATAATCATAATAATTTTTTTCATAATTCATACATAGTTAGTTGTATGTATGAAATATAATTATTTATTTTTTCTTTCTCTTATTTCTTTTGCAGTTTTTATTTTATGATGATATGAACATAAAGTCTGGAGGTTATTAGAATCATAAAATAATTCTTCATTTCCTACCGGGCAAATTATATGGTCCACTTCTAAATGTTCCCTATTACCACATACAATACATTCATTATTATATTTTAGGTGTTCTCTTCTTAACTTCTTCCATTCTGTAGTATTATAATCATTACTCCTAACAGCATTCTCAAAAGGTTTAACCGGTTCCTTATAATGTTTAGAACATAATCCAGGACTATCTAATAATGCTTGACACCCGGCAGCACGGCAGAGATATTTTCTCATTTTATTTTACCGAATGAATTCTTTCATCTTGATTCAATTTTAATAATTGACCTATAATTGTTATTATAAACAATCCATTTAAAAAACTACTACCTAAAATTAATAAACTTATTACTATCATA
>JAITXE010000028.1 GCA_031284925.1 Methanobrevibacter sp. | reverse complement strand
ATGAAAGATTATGATCTACTCTGAATGTTACTTGTTCAGTAGGTCTTGAAACTATTGGGATAATTGGAGGTTTATCTTTTGCATAAGTGCCTCTACCTCTTAATTTCAATCCTTTTTTTCGTGGTGGATTTTCTTGAGAGTTTTTTTTTTAACTCCTTTATTTCCTCCTGAAATTCATTAGATATCATATTTACACTTTTAAATGGTAAATAAACTATAAAAGTATTACATTCATAGGCACTTTGGTTTTATGGAAAATTGTTCATGAGTAATCACTAAAATTTAAACCACATTCTTTACAAGTAATAATGTCTTGTTTATAAATGGTGATCCACGATTATAAATGTCGTGATTTTTACATTTTGGACCAATATAACTCTCATAGGCCAATCTGATACTGTGAAACATATTCATGCACATCTCTTCAGAGGGTAAACAGTATTCTTCATAATTTAAAAACTTTTGATGTCATATATTAGTTAATAATATTTAAAGTTTTGTAATTGATAAGTACACATGAGTGCTTAATTATTTATACTCAAATATTTTAAATTAACATTAAAAATTTATCTACTATATTAAAATGGCGAGGTTTCTTTCAAACATTTCTCATGATGTGTTTTTTAGAAAATCTTCATGATTTATATACTCAAAGTCTTTTAATTGACCATCTTCACTGACTACTTTAATCTTTTCTCGAGTTTCTTTTAACTCTTTATCACATTGATTAACTAAGCTCATAGCTTCAGTATATTTTTCAATTGCAAGTTCTAAATCCACATCTCCAGACTCTAATTCTTTAACTAAGTTTTCTAAGGCCCCTAATTTTTCTTCAAATTTTTTTGTCATAACTATTTCTCCTTAACTCTTACAAATTATTTCTACTATTTTTTATTTATTTTTTTAACTTTAGTTTCTATGTAACCATCTTTTAATTCAATAGTGAGGTTATTATTAATTTCTACTTTATTTATTGATGAAACAACTTTATTTTTTATTTTAATTATGGAGTAGCCTCTATTAACTGTTTCTAATGGATTTAAAATTATTAATTTTTGATTTAATAATATTAAATGATTTTCTAATGTTTTTATTCTGTCATTGAAAATATTATTAACTTTCTCTTGTAATAATCCCAACTTATCTAATTTTTTTTCATATAATTCAAGGGGATTATTTAGAATATGATTTTCTTTAATTTTAGTTAAATAATTATCAATATATTCCATCTTTTTTAGCATGAATTCATTTAATCTGATTTTATTATTGTTTAATTGATTTCTTATTTCAACTATATTTGGGACAACTATTTCTGCTGCTGCAGTTGGAGTTGGGGCTCTCATATCAGCCACTAAATCAGAGAGAGTAATGTCAGTTTCATGACCTACTGCACTAATAATTGGAATATTTGAATCTGCAATTGCTCTAACTACAATCTCTTCATTAAACCCCCAAATATCTTCAATACTACCCCCTCCACGCCCAATTATTAATACATCCACATCACTTTCACTTGCTAATCTAATATTTCTTTCAATACTATTCTTAGTTTGGTTACCCTGTACCTGTGTTGGCCATAATATCACCTCAACAAAAGGCCATCTTTTTCTAATTGTAGTGATAATATCATGGATAACTGCTCCAGTTGGAGATGTTACAACCCCAATTTTCTTAGGAAACTTAGGAAGATATGATTTCTCTCTATTGAATAATCCTTCATATCTTAATTTTTTCTTTAATGCTTCATAAGCTAAAAATAAATCCCCCATACCATCTTCAAACATTTGATTAACATAAAATTGATATTGACCATTAACTTCATAAACATTAACTTTTCCGTGAACTACAACAGTCATTCCATTGGTTGGTTTAAAATTTAACCCAATAGCTTGATATTTAAACATTACAGCACTAATTTTACTGTTATCATCTTTAAGTGAAAAGTATAAATGTCCTGAGGAATATATTTTAAAATTAGATAATTCACCTCTTAGTTTTATTCTTATTAAATTTTCATCATTAACAAATTTCTCTTTAATATACTTATTTAAAATACTAACACTTAAAACTTCATAATTATCCATTTATAGCCTCCTAAGTATGAATTACTGTTTAAATTGTGAGAAATAAATTTTACATTAAAATTAAAAAATTAATTATAAATATAAATAAATATTTAATGAATTAAATATTAATAATCAAATATTTAAACATAAAAAAATAAGGAAGGTTTTGAATGTTAATTAATGAATCATCGATTTCATGGAATAGAGATATTTTTAATTATGTTAATCATGGACAAAACCCTATTTTAGATCAAATAATGCCAATAATAACGAAATTTGGAACTGGTGAGTGGTTAATGATTATTGTTTTTATATTATTTATTGTGAGTTTAATTGCTAAGAATAATAAGCTTAAAAGGATAATTATTATATTTTTAATAGCTATGGCCGTATCCACAGTTATAACAGAAATCTTAAAAAATGTATTTTCCGAAGCACGACCATTTGTAGCACTCACTAATCTTCATTTGATGGGAGATGAGTCAGCATTTCGTTCTTTTCCATCAGGACATACTAAGAATATATTCACTTTAATTACTGCATTTGGTTTAAATCATGCTTTAAAAATAAGAGGAAAATCAGTTAAACTACTATGGATCTTATTACCTGTAGGATTAATTGTTGCATTATCAAGATTATATGTTGGTGTTCATTTTCCATTGGATCTTATAGCTGGAGCAACAATCGGAATAGTTTCAGCAGGGATTGTTAGTATTTTATTTAATAAATATTTAAAGTTTAATAAATACTTATCAATTATAACTTTTATTCTATTTGTTTTAGTATATCATTATGTAATCTAACTTATAGATATTTTGTATTATTATCCTTTAAAAAGTAAATCTAAGTTGAAAATTATCTAATTTTTACATAATAAAATCGTGACTTGAATCTTTAAATATAATTATTAATATAAAAAAGTATATTACTTCAGGAATATCATGAATAAGAAACAAATAGCTATTAAATTTGCAGAATCTTTAAAACATCCCCCAATAATAAAAATTATTTTATTTGGGTCTGTAGCTCGAGATAATGATAATGAAAAATCAGACATTGATATCATGCTAATAAATAAAGAATCAGATAAGTTTAAAAAGATGGAAATGTTTATGGGTGAGTAGTAGATAATATAGCCCAATATGATGCTTATATATTTGTTAAAATAATTCCTAAAAATCATTATGAAAAATATAAGAATAGAACTTTTTATAAAAATGTTAATAATGATGGTGTTCTAATTGGATAATAAAAAAACAATAGTTTTTCAAAAAGCATTAGATGCATTTAATAATGTCAAATTTAATTTTAATAAGATTCCATGGTGATATGGTTGAAAATATTAATTATAACTGGACATCTTGCAGTTAAACGGATTAAAGAAATAGCCGAATCTTACAAGAGGGAAGTTGAGGTTCATGAGGCAAATACACAGGTAGCTGCATTTTTAACACCACAGAAAGTTATAAATGAACTTAAAGAGAATTATAAAGGGGATTTAAATGAAATTGGAATGATTATCGTCCCAGGATTAATGAAAAAACCCACAACTGAAATAGCTGAAACACTTAAAATACCTTGTTATAAGGGATCAGTTCATGGCTCAGATCTAGAAATGGTTTTAAGTTTAGTTGGTTCAGTTGAATTTTCAGAGAGTAAATCTGCTGATTCGCTTATTGAAAATCTTAAAAGAGATTTAGCCTTTGATTTTATGGATGATTTTGAAAATAATCACCAACTAATAGCTAAGCTTCTTAAAAAACCTAACAATATATTAATTAAAAACCTTCCTGTTGGTGAAGATTTCCCAATGCGAATTTTATGTGAAATAGCTAATGCTCCATTACTATCAAAAGAAGAATTAGTTTTAAAAGCAAAATATTATCTTGATAATGGAGCTGATATGATAGATATTGGGATGGTGGCAGGAGAAGATATGTCAAGTTCAATTCATGATTTAATTAAAACATTAAGGAGTGTTGTAGGTGATAAACCATTAAGTATAGATAGTTTAAATCCTAAAGAACTTAATATAGCTATTGATAATGGGATAGATTTAGTTTTAAGTTTGGACCTTGGAAACTATAAAGAAGTTCTTCAAAAACTTAAAACTAAGAATACTCCAGCTGTTTTACTTCCAACAAATTTTAAAGAAAATAAGATTCCAAAAACAATAGATGAAAGAATAATAAACATTGAAGAGATAATAAAAAAATGTAGTGAAATAGATACACTTGGAGATTTAATTTTAGATCCTATAAACAGTAAAAGTATAGTAGATTCAATTATTGCAGCTAAACAATTTAAGGATAGAAATCCCCACCCATTATTTTTTGGTGTTGGTAATGTAACTGAACTAATTGATGCTGATTCAACTGGTGTTAATGCTTTAATATCAGGAATTGCAATGGAACTTAAGGCAAGTGTTCTTTTTACTCCTGATGAAAGTGGAAAAACATGGAATAGTGTTTATGAACTTGCAATATCATCTAAAATGATGTTCATATCCAAACATCGAAGTTCAATTCCAAAAGATTTAGGTATAGATTTAATATCATTTAAAGATAAGAAAAAATTAAGTTTTAATAAATTTATAAATGAAGATAATCAATATGATGATTTAAATCTCCCTATTTATTTAGCAGGAAAGAATCCTAAATTTAGAAAAGATCCAAAAGGAAGTTTTAAAATCAATGTTGAGCATGGCTCAAGATATGATAAAAGTAAGATAATTGTAACCCATTATATAAAACAAAAACCAAATGTAATAATTGAAGGAAAAACTGCAAGAAAAATATTCAATGAAATAATTGAAAGAAAACTGATTTCAAAACTTGAACATGCTGCATATTTGGGTGTTGAACTTAATAAAGCAGAAACAGCTCTTATTTTTTCTAAAAAGTACACTCAAGACCTTGAATTATTTAAAAAACCATTAATTTTGAATTGAAATCATGGCAAGGTATTTAAAATGGATTTAGTACTTATTCTTTCTCAAGAACATGAAACACTCCCTATATCTGAGATTAAAGCTGTTTTATTTAGTGAAAACATTGAAGCTGAGATTGAAGTTATAATAAGTGGATTGATTTATCTTAAAAACTTGAAAAAAGAAGATTTTATAAACAATTATAAAATCTTAGTAAAAAGATTAGGATATGCACATGAAATTCTTGAAGTAATTTCAACTTATAACATGGAACAAATTAGTAATAGTTACAAACTAACCCGTGATTACTATTTAACTAATAATATTGATTCTAATAATAACCTTAATAATAACTTAAACTTATTATTTAAAGATTTTAAAGCTATTAATTGGAATAATTATGTTCAAAGTGATTTTGCTGTTAGAGTAAAAAAATTTGGTGATGTTTCAGTTGATACATTAAATCTTGAAAGAGAATTAGGAGGTTTAATAAAAATTACTAATCCTAAATTTTCTATAGACTTGGATAATCCAAATTCTTTTATTAAAGTGTTACTATCTGAAAAGAAACTTTTCATTTGCATAAGACGATTTAAAATTAATAAAAAACATTTTCAGGAGGTTAAACCACATAAAAGACCTTTTTTCTATCCTGGATCTATGAGTCCTAAATTAGCAAGAGCTATGGTTAATCTTTCAAGAGTTAAAAAGGGAGATTTAGTAATGGATCCATTCTGTGGAACAGGTGGTATTCTTATTGAAGCAGGATTAATTGATACTAAGGTAATTGGTTCTGATATTCAATGGAAAATGAAAAATGGGACTGGTATAAACCTTAACCATTATGGGATCACTAATTATGAACTTCATCATTTAGATGTTCGAGAAATGAAATTATTTGAAAAAGTTGATTCAGTTGTTACTGATCCCCCTTATGGAATCTCAACATCGACTGGTGGCGAAAATAGTGAAAAAGTTTTCTATCAATTTTTAGATTCAATATCTAAAAACATAAAAACAGATGGGATTATAGTATTAGCAAGTCCAGATTCTCTTAATCTTGATGAAATACTAAATAAATTAGGGTTTAATATCTTAGAGAGACATAAAATCAAGATGCATAAAAGCTTAACACGTGTTATTTCCGTGATTTCTAAAAATAAAGGGGAATAATTTTTATATGTTTATTATTAATCTGTTAAAGATTAGTCTGAAAAGTAATCCCTTATTGTAATAAAATCTGTTTTAGTACTTATTCATTTTTTAAGGAGTAATACTTTACCAACATAAAATGTAGCATGATAAAAACGATTTATTACTCTATTAAAAAGTAATTTAATTCCATCACCATGAGTAAACCTCTAATATTCTTAAACTTGTTAAAATGTTTAACTTAATATAATTCCTTCTTTTTCTACATTATATAAAAAAGAAGAATTAATATATTTTTTATAATATTCATTTGATCATTTTAATAGAAATCCGTGTCCAGTTGTGATAAGAATATTAAAAACTTTGCTATAAACTTCATATTCAATACTTAAATCATCCTCTTTTGATGTTATAATAAGAATATCTATATCTGAATTATCATTTCCACGTGAACAGAACCAAATAATATGATTTTTTCAATCTTATCATAGTTTAAAGATTTTACAAAAGCAATTTCCTTTTTGTTCATGTATAAAACATTTCCCCTATTTATTAAACTAAACAACTAATATTCATTGTTTTATACTTCTAATTAATAAAATTTTTCATTATTTATTACGAATTATAAAAAAATTCTATAGTAAAAATTTTTTCATTGAAACTTCATATATGTGTCCTGACTTTTAATGTAATCATTTGCAATTTTTCAAATCCACAAACCCATGCTAAATTTACAGTACCCTTTTTTCACTTAAACAAAACTTATTCAAGAAGAATAACATTTGTTTAATCTAAAATTAATATATTGTTATAAAGTTAACATACTACTGTCTAAAAAATCTTTTAAAGATAATCTAATTCTTTATTTAACCTTATTTTATTTTTAATATGTTAATTTTAAATCTTTTCGTATGTTAATTTTAATATAATCTTTTTTTAAATTCCTAGAGTTATACCTATAACTGATCCAATTCCAAATGAAATCATGAGTAGGATTGTTAGTATAAGTAAACTTGTTTTGGTTTGTATTTTCATATTAATGCTCCATTTAGTTTTTTTTCTATTTTTTTAATTTAAATCTTGTTTTAATAGCTATTTTTAAATAATATATGATAAATATAAATTTTAGTATTCATTATTCACTAATTCATATATTGATTGGCCTATAATCCAAGTAATTGAATTAATATAAAAATATTTGTTTTTTAAATGAATTAAATAAGTATTTTTTTAAATGAATTAATATTTATTTTTTAGTTTTAATCTTTATTGATTAAAAGAAATGATAATTCATTTTAAGTTTTATTTATTCATTTTAAACTTTATTGATTTATATTCTTGCATATTATTTGGAATAACTACATAAGCGAGCTATTAAATAAACTATTTTAAGTAATCATATACTATATTAAAAATAAAAGCATATTCTTTGAAACAGAAATACTTTTTTTGATTAATATACTTATGACAAAATTATTATATTTTGGTAATTGTATATATACTTTATTTTATGTGTAAGTGTGTACACAGATACACAATAAAAAAAATTTTAGTAAATATGTTTAAATTAGTTGTTTTCTATTTTTTAGGAAATATAATTTTTATATAATTTTTATTAGTTTTATTATTAACTAATAAATAATTAATTACTTTATTAATTCTAAATATAAGAAATTTAAGATTTAAAAAATAAATAATGTGTACACACATACACACAAATATATTTATATATATGATATATATAAATAAGAAAATGTTTAATTAATTATGAAATTAATTACTTAAAAAAATAGTTATCCATATAAATATTTATTTATTTACAAAAAAAGAAAATAGTTATATATGATAAAAGAATAATGTATTTTCATGGTAGAAAAAGATGAAGTTGATAGACTTTGGAAATTATCCGATAAATCAAGAATGAATATATCATTACCCAAAGAATTAGCTGGATGGTTAGACGAACGAGCATCCGATAGTTGGAAATTAGACAAAGGTGCACGATCTAAAGAAGTAACTAAAATATTATTAGAAGCTAAAAGAATAAGTGATGAAAAAATTTAATTGATAACGAGCTTATCCTAAATATTTACAAGTTATATAAATATCAACTTGCCTTTGTTTTAATTGATGAATATGATGCTCCAATATTAGACCATATTAATAATCTTTATTTAGCTGATGCTAATCGTATAATACTTCAAAATTCTATGACGTGTTAAAAGAGAGTAAAAAATATCTTAAATTTGTTTTCATAACAGGGCTTACTAACTTCAGTAAAACATCTATTTTATCTAAATTAAACAACTTTGTAGAACTTATTTTGCATAAAAATTACTCAACAATCTGTGAAATAACGCACAATGAATTAAAAGAGCATTATGAAAAACCAATGCAAGAAATGGCTAAAGAACTTAATTAAACATACAGTGAAATTTTAGATAAATTTAATTATGGGTATGATGGTTATAGTTTTGATGGCATAAATAATGTTTTCAACCCATTCCACACTTAATGCATTATATAGTGGGCAGTTCATAAGTTTTTGGTTTGGATTCTGGAACACCAGGATTTTTAGTAGAAATATTTAAACACAAGAAAATCATTGGAGATTATAATAAGACAAAAAACTAAAATACAATCATTTAGATGCAATTGACTCAAAAAACATTAATGAAACAGATTTACTCTTTCAATCAGGTTACTTAAAAGTTGAAAAAGAATTCATCGAAGATGGTGAGATTTATTATCTTCTTAAAATTCCTAATTTTGAGGTTGAAACTGCTTTTAAGGATAATCTTACAGAAGTATACCTGGGTGAATTTAAAGATAAATATGCTAATATTCACAAGCAGTTATGGGAAGATATTAATAATGGGAATGTAATCGCTTAGCTATAGATTACAATCAGATATTAGTATTTTATCTCCCCTATTAAGTCGTGAGGTGGTGACAATTGGAAAAATTATACTGTTATTTTTTTAACCTGGATGGCTGTCATGGGATTTCAGGTGCAAAATGAAAAAGCCATAAAACATGGAAGAATGGTAGTGTTTTTGAAGATTTTAACAATAATCTTGTTGTTATTGTTGAGATTAAATACACAGAAAACCAATCAATAAAAATAGATAATTTAATTAAAAATGCAAATGACCAAATATATAAAAAAAGAATTTTGGTTACCATTATGAGGGTAGGAAAGTTAGTTTAATTGCTTTAGCATTTAAAGATGAAAAAAAGATGAAAAGACTATTATAGCACGTGCAAGATGTAAAATAGAAGATTTCAATTGGAGTCAAGTAAAAGATGAAGATTATTAATACTTAAAAAAATCCCACCAAAACAAGGATGGCAAATGAACTAAATACACAACTGAATCAGTTTTACTATAATTTATATTATAGTTCATTTATTTAACATTTTTCAATGCTAAGTATACATGAGCATTTCTAATAATCTCCGATATACTCATTAGATAGGGGCTGTCCAAAATTTCACGGATAGAACTTTTTTCCCATGAAAATATTTTTAATTTCAGCTCTTTATTTCTTTTAAATTGATTTAATTAAAGAAATATTAGTTAAAAATTATAATGGATTTAAACTTTTTCAAGTTATAGGATTTTTTAAGATTCAAAAATATAAATTTCCTATTAATTATTAATTAATCATGATTTTTTACTATCATAACTATAACTATTTAGTAAAAGAACATACAGATTATTTATTAATTAAATAATTAGATCTGACAATATTAATACTATTAATTTAAACATTTTCAAAAAAACAACTCATATAGAAACCTCTTTCATTTAAAATTTTCAAACACATAAATATATGAACTCAATATATTATAATAAGTAATCATGTCAACAAAAGTAAAGTCTGCAGATAATCTTCCTGAAAAACCAGGAATATATATAATGAAGGATAAACATGATAAAATCATTTATATTGGAAAATCAAAATCATTGAAAAAAAGAGTTAAATCTTACTTTAAAGATAAACATGAAACCCCAAAAACTCATGTCTTAATGAAACGATTCCATAGCTTAGAATATATAATTACAGAATCAGAGAAAGAAGCATTAATTCTTGAAGCAAACCTTATTAAAAAACATAAACCACATTATAACATAAGATTAAAAGATGATAAAAGGTATCCTTATGTTAAAATTATAAATGAAGAATATCCTCGTTTAATTATGACCCGAAACATTGATAAGACTGGTAGTTACTATGGACCTTTTACAGATGTAGGTTCAGTTAAAAAAACAACCAAATTTTTAAAATCATTATTTAAAATTAGAACATGCAAAAATATGGATGGACCATGCTTAAATAATCAAATAGACTTATGTTATGCACCTTGTAATGATGGAATATCTAAAAAGGATTATAAAAAGATTATAGAAAAAATAGGCCTTTTCTTCGGTGGAAAATACAGCCAAATAATAGATGATCTTGAAAAAGAAATGAAAAAAGTAGCTATTAACCAAGAATATGAAAAAGCAGCAGTATTAAGAGATCAAATTAAATCAATTAATGAAGTTATGGAGAAACAATTCGTTGTATTTGAAAATGATCTAGAACAAGATATAATAGCTATTTCAAATGATAAAGATAATTCAATTGTAATTGTTTTATCTGTTAGAAATGGTAAAATCATTGGAAAAGATGATTTCTTAATGTCAGGAACTGAAAATCAAAAAACAAAAGACATTCTATCTGCATTCATCCAACAATTTTACAGACCATACAGAACCGTTCCTAAAGAAATAATCCTAGAAGAAAATATTTCTGATAAAGAACTTATCATTGAACATTTATCAGATTTAAGAAGTCATGAAATAGAATCATTAAACAGTGAAAGAAATATCCTAGAAAAAAAAGATTTAAAAGAAAATGAGCTTGAAAGTAATTTAAATGATAAATTAAAAGTTAAAATTGTAGTGCCTACTGATGGAGTGGAATTAAGATTGCTTAGAATGGCATCTAAAAATGCAGATATCATTAAAAAACAAAAACAAAAGATGAAAAGCGCAATGATAGAACTTAAGAAATACTTAAAATTAGAGAAACTTCCAAGAATCATTGAAGGATATGATGTTTCAAATATATCTGGAGAATTAGCTGTTGGATCTAAAGTATCATTTTTAGACTCAAAACCAAATAAAAAAGAATATAAAAAATTTAAATTAAAAACTCCTGGTCCTGATGATTATGCAATGATGAAAGAATTATTAACAAGAAGATTAAAACTACTTAAGAAAAATATTGGAGAGGAAACAAATCAAGAACCAGATTTAATCTTAATTGATGGTGGAAAAGGACAGTTGAATATAGCAACAGAAGTTTTAAAAGAATATAATCTTGAACATATCCCAGTAATAGGACTTGCAAAAGAGTTTGAACAAGTTTTTATACCTCAAAGTAATTATCTAATAATTATCCCAAAAACTAATCAAGGATTACAATTACTTCAGCAAGTTAGAGACGAAGCACATAGATTTGCAGTTTCATATCACAGACAACTCAGATCAAAAAATTTTGAACACTCTATCCTTGATGATGTTACAGGAATTGGAAAAAAACGAAAAATTAATCTTCTAAAAGAATTTGGTGAAATTGAAAATATTAAAAAAGCTTCCATTGATGATCTAAGAAAAGTTAAAGGAATGAATAAAAAATCAGCCAAAAGTATTTATAATTTCTTTAACGGAAAATAATTCGTAATTAAAAACATTCAAAATTAAGACACTATAAATGTGATTTTAATATTTCAAAAAGTATTTTTAACCATAGAAACATCAGTTTATTAAATTTCATTCATTGCAACTTGTCTTTTTAATGGATAAAGATGACTTTTGAAAATAAAAAATCATAGATTTAATTTTACAGTACCACATTTAATGGAGAAGAATAAAATGAAGAAAATAGGTTTTATTGGTTATGGTAACATTGGAAATTTAATTGTTAATAATATATTATCTTTAAATTTAATTAAACAAGAAGATATGATTATTTCTAATCGAAATTTAAATAAACTAAATAGTTTAAGTGAAAATTATCCTAATTTAACTACAACTTCAAACAATGAACTTTTAGCCAAAGAATCTCAGATAATTTTTATTTGTGTGGAAACTCCAGACTTTAAAAATGTTTTAATAGAAATTAAAACATATTTAAAAGGGAAAACTCATTTAATTCATTGCTCTGCAGGCTTAAGTTTTGAAATGATTTCCAATATTTATGCAGGTAAAATAAGTCAAATCATTCCAACAATCATTTCAAAATCAGAAATAAGGTTAGAAAAATCAGATAATGTGAAACTATCATATTTAAACAATGAAAAAAAAGGAGTTACCTTGATATCTCACAATGCAAATGTTGATAAGGAAGATAAAGAATTTATTGAAGATTTATTTGAAAATTTCACCAATATCAAGGTTTTTAGTGTGGAAGAATTAGAAAATGAAAGGAACTTAGAAACCGCCACATTACTTGCAAGTAGCAGTCCAGCTTTAATAGCTTCTTTAATTAAACAAATAGCCATGGTTTTAAATCAATATTCTTCTCTAAAATTCAATGATTTAGAAAATATTTTAATTAAAACCATTAAAGCATCTGCCATTCATTTGGACGAAGAAAATTTAACTATTAATGAATTAATTAATAAAACAGCTACTAAAGGAGGCATAACTCAAGTTGGTTTAGATTACATTGAAGAAAATAATGAAACCATGACTAATTTATTTAAAGAGTTATTTGAAAAATATGATGATGTTAAATTTAAATTAAACCAAGAATATTTAAAATAAACAAAAGTATAACCTATATATATCTACTTTTCATCTTCATTTGATTAATTATAGTATTAATTCATGGTTAAATGAATTTTAAATCTTGTATTTTCCAAAAAGAACATCTTCTTTTCTATATTGTTTTAAAGTAGCTTTTATATGATCTTCTTCAATTTCATAGGTATTAAATGAATTAGGGCAAGATCCTCTTAATTTCATAGAAGAAAAAGATCCTGCAGTAGCAAAGAGAGTGTTTTCAACTTCCCATAAATAAGGAACATGCTTATGTCCTGATAGGACTATGTTAACTTCAAAATCAGTCAATGATTTTAAAATATCTCCAGCATCATATAAAATATTACGTTCTCTTCCTGTTTTAGGAACGGGGAGAACATGATGATGAATAGCTACAATTGAGAATGCTGAATCCATGTAAGAATCAGATAAAATCTCTTCTACCCATAGTTGTTGAGAACGACCAACACTACCATCACTAATATCTGGTTCTGAACTATCCAAACCAACCAAGGTAATGTTATTAGTATCTACAGATTTTTTCCCCATATGTTTTAATTTTATATCTTCTTTATCCCTTAATTTATGCTTGATTTTTAAAGCATCATCATTTTTTATTTTATGATTACTATGATTAGTTGAACTTATTTTTCGAGCCCAACTACGTTCACCAATGAGTTTTTGAAAAGTTTCATATCCTAAATTACGGGCATCATGATTTCCAGGAATAGAAAAAAATGTAGATTTAAAAAACTTTATGTATTCAACAGCCTTTACATATTCAGCATAATAACCGTGGTTTGTAAAATCACCTGTGAATATTATAAAATCAGGATCTAAGTCATTAACTTTATCAACATTATTGAAAAAAACATCTTCACTAAAATCAGATCCACCAATATGAAAGTCAGAGATATGTGCTATAAATGTCATTTTAATCAATTATTAACAATTTTTAGTATCTATTCTAAATCATCCTTGATTTAATTTTAAAATAGCTTCTGCCAAGTCACCATTGGTAGATATCAAAGCTTCTTCTGCTTTTTCTTTAGAAACTTGTCCTTGACTTGCTACCATTTCTATGTCTTCTTCAGGAATTATTAATTCTTCTTCAATTCCAACTTCAACAGCTGTACCACTAACTTGATATGTCTCTTGACCCATAACTTTCATTACATTAACTTCTGCATCTGGGATACGTAACTCTTTATCTTCAAATCTAATTATGACCTCTTTAACTCCTTGAAGATCTTCTACATTCATCCCCATCTTTTTCATCTTTCTTTCCATTTGCTTCATTTGTTTTGAATTCATTCCAGGTATCATATAATCATTAACTCCCTAATAATATTAAAACTAAATTAAATAATAAAATTATACATTATATTAAGAATTTATATTAATATTTATTAATTAAATTTATTATTAATATTAAACAAGTTATATATTTTAATTAAATATTGTATTATAAATTATAAAAATTAAATATCATGTGGGCTTGTGGCCTAGTCTGGATAGGGCGTATGACTCCTAATCATACGGTCGGGGGTTCAAATCCCCTCAAGTCCGTTTTATTAAATAATTATGTCCCTTATTTTGTAAATTAATTTGTAATACCATTTTCAAGAGTGGAATTTACATTATCTAATTCTTTCATAATATGAATTTTCTGTGGGCACCTTTTCCACAAATTCTACACTCCCTACATTTTGATGCATAGGATTTATTCTCTGTTGTTTTCATTAAATAGAAAATAGGTGGAATAAAACCACTGAATCTTTTTATCATTGTAAAATGAAAATGCTATAAGAATATCTACTCCATAAGGACATGGTAAATAATATCCGCATGCAGTACAATCAACAACTACTTTATCTCTAAAATCGGCTTTTAATTTATCAATAAAATCAAGTTCATTTCCAGTTAATGAATTCAGCTTCGCATCGGATGCAATAGCTATATTCTCTTTAACTTCCTCAATATGAATCATTCCAGATATTACAACATCTATTTTATCATCATTATATAACCCTCTTAAAGCCCATTCAGCTGGACTTCTTTTAATTTGAAAATTATTAATTAATTTTTTGCTTTCTTTTGATAATTTATTAATTAACATTCCACCTCTCAGTGTTTCCATAATCATAATAGTTAATCCTTTTGATGTGGCATAATTTAAACCTTTTTTTCCAACTTGATGATTTTCATCATACATCCATATCCTAAAATAGAAATTTGATCATCAGTTCTCTCTATTTTTTTATATAACATGATGAAATCTTCATATTATTATATCTACTAATTTTTGTTAATGTTTTTTCATTAAAGTTAAATCTATCATTTTATTGTATTTATTTTGTAACTCTATATATTCCATTAAATATATTTCCGTTAAGCTAAAATTATTTAAAAATGTTTATTCTATATATTTATTAAATTGTTATAAAACTATTATTATTTTATTTTTATAATTATTCTACAATAGATTTTTAAATTATTAGTAAAACTTAAAAAGAATTAAAATAAATATTAAAACATAACCCAAATTATAAATTAAAAAGGATTTACTATGGATTATTTCAGCATATTAGAAAAAGAAACTTATAAGTTGTATGAAATAGCTAATGAAGCACATTTAAAGGGTTTTGATGTTGAGACTGAAACTGAGATACCTTTAGCAAAGGATTTGGCTGAAAGAGTTGAAGGGCTTGTTGGACCAGTTAAAATAGCTAAACGAATAAAAGAATTAGAATCAGAGAAAAAATCAAGAGAATCTGTTGCTTTTACAATTGCTGCTGAAATAGCTTCTGGAGATGTTGTTGATGAACATTCAAAAGAACAATTAGCTGATCAAGGACTTAGAACTGCATTAGCTATTTTAACAGAGGGTGTTGTTGCAGCTCCTCTTGAAGGAATATCACAGGTAAAGATAAAGAAGAATTTTGATGGTAGCCAATATCTTGCTGTTTATTTTGCAGGACCTATTAGAAGTGCTGGTGGTACAGCTGCAGCACTTGCTGTTTTACTTGGAGATTATATTAAAAAAGCAACTGGTCTTAGTAATTATGAACCTATTGATTTAGAAATAGAAAGGTATGTTGAAGAAGCTGAACTTTATGAATCAGAAGTTACAAACCTCCAATACTCACCTAAACCAGATGAACTTAGATTAGCTGTTAAAAATATGCCTGTTGAGGTAACAGGAGAACAAACTGATAAAATTGAGGTTTCACATAGAGATTTGGAGCGTGTTGAAACAAATAATATTCGTGGTGGAGCATTACTTGCTATTGCAGAAGGAATTATTCAAAAATCAGCAAAAATTCTTAAATATGCTAATGATCTTGAGCTTGAAGGTTGGGATTGGTTAGAAAACTTTTCTAAAGCTAAAGAAACTGATAATAAAGAAGATAAAGAAGATAAAGCTAAAGCAAAATACATTGAAGATATTATTGGAGGAAGGCCTGTAATAGGATATCCAAATGAAAAAGGGGCATTTAGACTTCGTTATGGTAGGTCAAGAAACACAGGTTTAGCTGCTATGGGTATTAATCCTGCAACAATGGAATTATTAGAATTTTTAGCTGTTGGAACTCAACTTAAAATTGAAAGACCTGGAAAAGGATGTTGTGTTGTTCCTGTAAATTCAATTGAAGGCCCCATAGTAAAATTAAAAAATGGTAATGTCTTAAAACTCAAAACAATTCAAGAAGCAAAAAAAGTTAGGAAAGATGTTAGTGAAATCCTTTTTTTAGGTGATATATTAATTGCTTTTGGTGAATTTCTAAGAAACAATCAAAACTTACTCCCATCAGCTTGGTGTGAGGAATGGTGGATAGAAACAATAATCCACTCAGAGCAATACAAGAAGAATGAATTATCAGTTAATTTAATTCCTAGTGAAAATAGAGATGTTTTAGCTATTAGCTCAAGTGCTAATGAAACATTAAATTTAGAAGAGCATGAAGATCTAGAGAAATTTAAAAGTTCTTATATCTCTGCTAAAACCTCCTTTGAAATATCTAAAAAATATAATGTTCCATTAAATCCAGAGTATACATATCATTATAATGATATCTCAGTTGATGATTTAAATTCTTTAATTACTTGGATTAAGAGTTCTAAAAATGAAAATAGTTTAAGTTTAGATTTATCAGCAGAGAAAAGAATATTAGAAGTTATTGGTGTGCCTCATGAAATAAAGAATCAGAAAGTTATTATTGATGAGGATAATAGTTATTCTCTTTTAAACACTTTAAAAAAAAAAATAGATACTGATTCTATAATTGATGGTTTGAATGATGTATCAGATGTAAAAATAATGGATAAATCCCCAATTTACATAGGTAGTCGTGTCGGAAGACCTGAAAAATCAAAAGAACGTCTTATGAAACCATCCCCACATATAATTTATCCAGTTGGTATATTTGGAGGAACACAACGATTAATATCTGAAGCATCTAAAAATCAATATTTTTCAGCAGATATATCCAATAGAGTCTGTGATGAATGTAATTTTAAATCTAATAAATCTTTTTGTCCAAAATGCGGTAATAAAACAACAATTGAAAAACCATCAAAGAAAAAGATTCCTCTTGCAAAATTACTTAAAAAAGCAAGTGAAAATGTTCGTATTCATCAAACAAAAGAAATTAAAGGTGTCAAAGGTATGATATCAGAATCTAAATTTCCAGAACCTCTTGAGAAAGGAATACTTCGTGCGAAAAGTCAAGTGTTTACATTTAAAGATGGTACTATTCGCCATGACTCTACTGATCTCCCATTAACACATTTTATGCCTCAAGAAATTGATATAACATTAGAACAATTGAAAGAATTAGGTTACAGTGAAGATATTTATGGTAATGCTATTGAAAAAAATGATCAAATCATCGAACTTAAGGTTCAAGATGTTGTAATATCTAGAAATTGTGGTGATTATTTAATTAAAGTCTCTAATTTTATTGATGATCTTCTAGAAAAATTTTATAAAATGGAAAGATTCTATAACATCACAAAAAGAGAAGAGTTAATAGGGCATTTAATTGCAGGTCTTGCACCCCACACATCAGCAGGTGTTTTAGGTAGAATTATAGGATTTACTAGAGCATATGCCTGTTATGCTCACCCATACTTCCATTCAGCAAAAAGAAGAAACTGTGATAGTGATGAAGATTCTGTAATGTTACTTTTAGATGCTTTATTAAACTTTTCTAAAACTTACCTGCCACGTACAAGAGGAGGAAGTATGGATGCACCTCTTGTTCTTTCATCCAGAATAGATCCTGAAGAAATAGATGATGAATCTCATAAAATTGATATAATTGAAAAATTTCCATTAGAATTCTTTGAAAAAACCTATGAGGAACTTAAACCAAGTCAGGTATTAGATTTAATAGATAATGTAGGGAATCATCTTGGAACACCACAACAATATAAAAGATTAATGTTTTCTCATAACACATCAAGTATTGATGCAGGTCCAAGTATCTGTTTATACAAAACATTAAACTCAATGAAAGAAAAAGTTGATGCTCAAATTGCACTATCTGAATCAATAAGAGCTGTTGATCAACAAGGAGTAGTTGAAGGTGTTTTATCCTCCCATTTTCTACCAGATATCATGGGAAATTCAAGAACATTTTCCAAACAAAAAGTACGATGCACTAAATGTGGTGCAAAGTACAGAAGAATACCTCTTACAGGCAAATGTAAATGTGGAAACAACCTTATATTAACTGTTTCTCAAGGTTCAGTGAAGAAATACTTAGAAATTTCAAAAGAACTTGTAGCAAGATATCCAATCAGTCCTTATCTTGTTCAGAGAATTGAAATCCAAGAATTTAGTGTAAACTCATTATTTGAAAGTGATAAATCAAAACAAACTTCATTAGATACTTTCTTTTAGTTTCACAGATTTATACAATTCATTCTTATCTAATTAGTTGCAAAACATCAAAGTTTTCATGTGTTTAATAAAAAGTTCTAATAATTATTATTTAAAAAATAGTTTTTATAAAAAATTTATTAATTCATTAAATAAAAGATTATTTATCTTTAAAAATTAAATTATGAGTATTTTAATGAAAATTTATGCCTCGATAGCTCAGTCTGGTGGAGCTCGAGACTCGTAATCTCGTGGTCGTGGGTTCAATTCCCACTCGAGGCTTCATAGAAATTTTAATATATTATTTAGTTGATATGTTATAATTTCATGAAAAAATAATCTATTACAATCATTTACTAATTAGTTCCATAGCTTTCTTATTGTATCTAATTTCACTTTATTATAGACTTAATTATATTGTTTAATTGTATATTATTATGATTTCTACTTTTTCAAGCATTCCACAAAAGTTATTTAATATTAAAAATATTTAAATACCTTGTAGATATTTGCTATTTTAAGTTTTTTTCTATGTTTTGGGACTTTTTTTTACTATTTTTTGCTTTTTTTAATGAATTCTTTTGTTTTACAGGCCATACAGGTATTTGAAGAAGAAGGTTCTCCACATATTTTACAATCTCCAACTTTGGCTGTTGCCGATTTAATATTAAATATTTTCATAAAAGAATTCATTATATTTATTTTTGTCTTTGGATACTCTGATTCTTTTTGATTTAAGAAAGTTTTTGTTTTTCCTCTAAGTGAAAGACTTGAATATGGGCATTCATCAAAATGAATTGGGATTTCATTTATAACTGCCCATATCCCAACATTTTTCTCAGATGTTTTCCATAGCGGTTTTATTCTTGGGACAAGTTTAGGATGGATTTTATCAGATAGTGGTTTAAATTTTGAAAATTTTAAAATATCTGCTCGTGAGAAAGTCATGAGATATGATTGTATTTCATCATCCATATTATGACCTGTAGCTATTTTATCTGCTCCAATCTCATAAGCTGTTTTATTTAAAATATTTCTTCTAAAAACACCACAGGGAATGCATGCACTTTTAAAATATTGATGTATTTCATCAATTTCATATCCCATTTCTTCTTTAAAAGATTTTATAATAAGTTCAATGCCTAATTCTTTAGTGATTTTTTTTGTAAATTTAATTCCATTCATTCTATAGTTTTTAATTCCTTCATCAACAGAAATAGCTATAATATCAAACTCAATAAAGTTAGATTCATTTTTAAAATCTGATAAAGCTTTTAGAGTTAAAACACTGTCTTTACCTCCAGATAAGCCAATAGCTATTATGTCTTTATCTTGAATTAATTTATATTTATTTATTAAATTTTTTATATTTGAAAATAATTCTTCATTGAACTTTTCTTTATTGATAACTGACATATAATCACATGAATAATATTTGATCATTCTTTGTTTTATTAAAATTAAAATAGGTTTAATTTAAATATTAAAATATAAGTTATAGCTTTTATTTATTTTATTTATTTTTAAAAAAAGATTTATAATGTTTTTAAGTAATTTTAAATTAGATTAATTCTTTATTTAGTGAAAGAGTTTAAATTAGAATGAATTAATTTTTATACTTTTTTTATTTTTTAATAATAAATAAAATTTTTAATAATTTTTAATTGAAATTTTTATTAAATTAGATTCATTTAAATTGAATTTATTAAATTTTAATCATTAAATTTTAAAAATATCTAATTTTAGATTAGTATTTTAATAAGTATCTAATTTTTTTAATTAAGATAGATGATTTAAACTAATATTAAATTTTTTAGGAATACCTAAACTTTTATATAGTATGAAGTTTAAGATTATATTGTCTACTAAAATTTGTTAAAAACTTATTTTTGTAGAACACAAATAATAATATGACTTGTGTAATCTATCTTTAGATCTTATTTGTGTATTATCTCCAAAACCCCCATTGATTATTAGTAGTACAAACCTTAAAACTAAATCAACACATATTTCACTAATAACAATTGGGGCAATTTCTTCTGTCAAATATTAAAACACAAATGCATTAATTAACTATTTAATTAGCTCATTTTAATTTTTAAGATTTATAAATAATAAACAATTAATTGTTATCCTATTAAATTTGATGCTTCTTTTAACTTTGATACAATAATTTTTAAATCATTTTCAGTGATTTTTGGATGAATTGGAAGTGAAATTACTTTCTCCGTCATCTGTTCTGTAACTGGACAATTATCATTATAGCCTAAATTTTTATAAAGTTCTTGATTGTAAATTGCAATAGGGTAATGAACACCAGTTCCAATCCCATTTTCATTAAGGAATTTAATCCATTCATCTCTATTTTCAACAGCTATTGTGTATTGATGATAAACATGCCGTGAATTTCCATTTAATTTTGGTGTTTTAATCCCTTTAACGTTAGCTAACTCTTTATTTAAAAATTCAGCATTTTTAATTCTTTTTTGATTAAATTCATTGAGTATTTTAAGCTGAACAAGACCAATAGCTGCAGATATATCAGTTAATCGGAAATTATAACCTAAAATAGAATGTTTATATCTTTCCTTTTCACCATGAGACCTTATCATTTTAGCCTTATCAGCATACTCTTTATTATTTGTTGTAATGATTCCACCTTCACCAGTTGTCATGTTCTTAGTTGGATAAAAGCTGAAACAACCAAGTTCCCCAATACTTCCTATTTTTTTCCCATCAAAAACAGAATTTTCATTCTTATAAATCGCACCATGAGCTTGAGCAGCATCTTCAATAACTAATAAATCATTATTCTTAGCTATTTTCATTATCTCATCCATTTCTGCACTTTGACCATAAAGATGAACTGGCATAATAGCTTTTGTTTTATCAGTAATTGCATCTTCAATTTTATCAGGATTTATATTGTATGTATCCTCATTAATATCTACAAAAACAGGTTTTGCCCCAGTAAAAAGAATAGAATTACCTGTTGCAACAAAAGAAAAAGGAGTAGTTATAATCTCATCACCCTCGCTAATTCCACAAGATAAAAGAGCTACATGCAAAGCAGATGTTCCAGAACTGGTAGCTACAGCAAAATCAGTACCTATAAATTCTGCAAACTGTTTTTCAAATTCTAAAACCTTAGATCCTTGAGCGATAAACCCTGATTTTAATACTTTTACAACTTCTTTTGCTTCTTCATCACCAAATACTGGACTTGCAATAGGAATATTAGTTTCTGTCATATTTGCACCAATTAATTAATAAAATAATTATAAATACTTTAAGATTAAAATTATATAATATAAAATAAATAATTTTTAAAATAAATTAACATTGAACTAAAATGAATTAAGAGGTATTATAATAAAAATCATTTTAATAATTTACATTTATTTTAATAATCTTTACATTTAATTAAATTATATATTTTATATTAGTTTAAATATTTGTCTTAGAAAATTTAATATTTAAATTGTGATAAAATGAATGAAACAGAAAAAAATAGAGATTCTGAAAAATTAAAAGTTATAAAAGAAGGATTAGTTGAAATAACAATTCCTGAATTTGAAAAAATCTCATCAGAAGCTCCCGTATTTTATAATCCTCAAATGGAATTTAACCGAGACATATCTATACTTGCAATACAAGAATGTCAAGAAGAAATAGGAAAAAAAGTGGATATATGTGATGTTTTTGGAGGAAGTGGGATTAGAGCAATAAGATACAAAAAAGAGATAGAAAATACTGGGGAAATTACTGTTAATGATATTAGTGATGATGCCATAGAATTTGAAAGAATAAATGCGAAAAACAATAACACAGAACTTAATTTCCATCAAATGGAAGCTAATATACTACTTAGAGAGTTTAAGGGAAAATTTGATATTATAGATATTGACCCATTTGGAAGCCCATCGTTTTTCATGGATTCAGTAGGATACTCAGTTAAAAAAAATGCAATGGTTTGTGTTACTGCAACAGACACATCAGCACTTTGTGGAACATATCTTGAACCATGTATTCGTAAATATAATGCAACACCATATAAAAGTGAGTACTGCCATGAAACGGGAATTAGAATTCTAATAGGATTTATAGCATTAAGTTTTGCAAAACATAAAAAGTACATAGAAACTAAACTATCTCATAGTAGCCAACACTATCTCAGATTATATCTTAAAGTGAAAAAAAGCTCAAAAAGCACTGATAAAAGTTTAAAAGAAAATATAGGATATATTAAACATTGCCCTAAATGTTTATACAGATCATCAGTTAAAGGTTTAACAACAGATATTAACAAGACATGCCCAGAATGTAATAATGATTTAGCTATTGCTGGACCACTATGGATGGGTGAAATCCAAAACAAAGAATTTATAAGTTCAATGAAATCTAAAATCCCAAATAAAAACTTAAAAACCTCAAAAAAAGTTTTAAACCTATTAAATACATGTGAAGAAGAAGCAAACTCAATAATAAGTTTCTATGATATGCATAAAATATGTAGAATTTTAAAAATAAGTGTCCCAAAACTAAATAGTGTCTTAGAAACCCTAAAAAAAGAAGGATTTTTAGCCACAAATACACATTTTAACCCAGTAGGAATAAGAACAAACTGTGATATCAGTAGACTAAAAAAAATAGTCTATGATTTATCCCCAGACTCAAAAACAGAGTTATAGGATCTATGAAAAATTTTATTAAAATTCATAATTCTCAAATAAATTCACGGACTGACTCCTAATTAAATTTAATTATTAACAACAACATCAATAAATTCAAAGTTATCAACATCAAATAATCCTTTATCAGACAATTTTAAGCTTGGAATAACTAAAAGAGCCAAGAAAGATAGACTCATAAATGGAGAATTCAATTTACATCCTAATGATTTAATTATCTTATCAAGTTCTAATTTTTCTTTTGCTACTGTTTTCAAATCTTTATTTGTCATAATCCCAGCAATAGGAAGTTTAAGTATTTTTTCATGATTATCTGAAACAATAACTATTCCTCCTTTATTTTTTATTATAAGATTAACTGCTCTCGCCATGTAATGACTATTTGTTCCAACCACCACAATATTATGTGAATCATGAGCAACACTTGATGCTATAGCAGAATTCTTTAAACCAAATCCTTTTACAAAAGCATTGGCAACATTATTATTACCATATCTTTCAACGATAGCTATTTTAAGTATATCATCTAAAATATTTTCTTTAAGTATACCATTTTCAATGGCTAATTTAACCTGAATATTATTTGTTAATAACTCATCATTGAAAACTTCAATTACATGAACATCACACTGATTATTAGTAAAATTATCCTTATTTACATTAATTTCAAAATATCTTGGAGTTTTTTTATTTAATTTGAATTTATTGATTACTTTAGATTCTTTTCTTTTAAATAAAACCTTATCATTTTCAGAAACTAATTTACCATCGACAAATGTTTTTTTAACATTTAGATCTTTTAAATTATCTACTAAAATAAAATTAGCTATTTTATTTTCGGCTATTAATCCTGAATTTAAATTATAATGCTTAGCTGGATTTAATGTCACCATTTTAATGGCTTCATATTCATTTATTCCTAATTCTATGGCTTTTTTAACTAAAAGATTTAAATGTCCATTGATTAAATCTTCAGGTGATATATCATCACTTACTAAAAAATCAAAAATTGGAAATCTTAAAATGCTTTCAAAATCAGTTGCAGAAATTTTTCCTAAAAAATCTTGCCTTGAAAGAAGATTCAAACGATCTTTTAAATTAAGAAGAGCTTCCATGTTCTTGGCAGAAGATCCTTCTCGCACCATAATCTTCATTCCCAAACTTTTTTTCTCAATAGCTTCATCAAAAGTATTACATTCATGTTCAGTTGAGATTAATGGTATATTATTACTACCATCATAATCATCTATACAATTTTCTTTAAGAATATTTGAGATGTCACAATCTTTTAATTTAAAATCGTCAAAATATAAATATCTCTTTAAATCTTCTCCAGTTAGTTGTGGAGCATGACCATCAATTGTTTTGTTTAATGATTTAGCTATTTTTAGTTTATTTATAATGGATGGTTCACGATTTATAACACCAGGAAAATTCATAACTTCCCCTAATCCAATGATTTCATCTTTTTCTAATAAAATTTCAATATCTTTTTCATTAACAACAGACCCAGAAGTTTCAAATATTGTGACTGGAACAGATGAAGGAACCATAAAATAGAAATCAAATGGGACTTCTTTACCATCATCAATCATAAATTGTATACCATCAACACTTAAAACATTAGCTATCTCATGAGGATCAGCTACAACTGAGCAAGTTCCAAATGGTAAAACTGCCTCAGCAAATGAAGATGGAGTAAGAAGAGAACTTTCAATATGGATATGAGAATCTATAAAACCTGGAATTATTATTCCGTCAAAATCTAAGTTTGTTTCATTGGATATTGGTTTTATTTCTTTAAAAACCCCATTCTCTATTAAGATATTTGCAGGATAAATATCATTCTTTTCTAGATCTAATATTTTTGCCTTAAAACTAATTTTATCTTTTAACAAGGTAAACCTCACTTCAATTAGTAAAAAACGTGACCTCTTAGTTAATTCATCATATCATAATTTAATAATTTAATAATTTAATAATTTAATAAACTCTCATTAAAAATTTGTTGTGTTGCAATTTTATATGGAAAGTCTCTTATTTTTACATTACCCATTTAATCTTAAAAAATTATTTTATTCCAACTTCAATATTTTTTGCTTCATTTTTTCTAAGACTTATTGAATAACCTTTTATTTTTAGTTTTATAGGATCTCCTAATGGAGCAACTTTCTCTAATTTTATTTTAGATCCTTTAACAAAACCCATGCCTAATAGATGTTTTTTTAGTTCTGTTCCACCATATCCATTATATGAAACAATTGTTCCTTCTTCGCCTGCTTTAAGTTCATTTAAGTTTTTTATCCTGTTAAAATCTTCTTTTTTTATCATATTTTTGCCTTTATAACTTTTTAGTCATATTTTTATATTTAAAATAAATAAATTAATTAAAAGTAAAAGAATTAAAGTATAACTAAATTATAATAAAATATATCTACTTTTTAGTATATAAACTTAACGGAAAACTGCTGCTGTAAATTTAGCATGTTTTCAAGAATCTAAATTTTGATTTTAAGCTAAAAAAATTTCAGAGCATGTAATATGTCTTGACTCTTAATGTAATTATTTGTAATTTTTCAGATCCAAAAAATGCTAAATTTACAGTGCCAATATTTCAAAGAAATGTTAATTAAAAAAAATAAAATGATTGAAATTAATTTAATATTTTGCCTCACA
>JAITXE010000093.1 GCA_031284925.1 Methanobrevibacter sp. | reverse complement strand
GATGATATAAAGGTTCAAAAAGATTTATAAAAAGTGAATAATAAGTAATCGCTGAAATTATAAACCACATTCTTTTACAAGTAATAATATCTTGTTTTAAATGCTGATCCATGATTATATAAATATCATAACTTTTACATTTTGGACCAATATGCACCCATAGACCATCTTGATACTGCAAAACATGTTCATGCACATTTTTTAACATATTTCCATGATTTAAAACTTTTAATGTCATGAGTGTAAATTTATTCGTGAAAAGATTAATAATAAAAAAAAATTTAAGTTAAAAATTCTTAAATTTAAGTAAAATATAGATGAATAAAAAGAAAAGAAGATTTGTTGATAAAATAATTGTTATTTACCTAAATCTTTTCCAATAACATCATTAAGTAAATTTAAAAAATTATCTTGTTCTTTAAATGGGATCATTGCTCCTGCAGCAATATCATGACCTCCACCATGACCTCCAAAACTAAGAGCTATATCTTGAAGAGCTTTACTAAGATTCACACCAGATTCAACAAGACTTCTTGTGGTTCTAACGGATATTTTTATATCTTTATGATATCTTGAAATTCCAATGACTGGTTTATTCACATCAAAAAGTTTTATAGATAATCCAACACCAGCAAGAGTCCCAATAATAGTTTTTATAATTTTATCTTCACTATACATATACTGTATATTCTCTAATTCAACAACGCCTTCGTTTCTAATCCAATTAAATCCTTTTATTAGCTGATTTCTATATTTATTTTGTAAATCATTGGCAACTTCTAAGGCTTTTTTTCTTTCACCAAGACATAAACTAATCCCTAAACCATATTTTTTACCTTTACCACATGCATCTAAAATATTACTGTAATCTTCTAAATTCCTAAGCTCGGGTGATTCTTTGGGTAGAGTAAAAACTTTTCCAAAAATTTTGGGGTTGATTTTGATTAATTCATCTTTTAGTATATCTTGTTCTTCACCTTCAAGATCCAAGAATTTAATCCCATAAGATAAGCCTATTTTTTCTAAGAACATCATGGATGCTTCTAGATCTCCAGTTAGTCCTGGTAGTCCTGGATTTAAGGTGTAAGCTATTGATTTATAAATTGGTTCATTTTCTTTAGATGCTATTTTTAAATCGTCATGGATTTCAATAGTTGCAAATTCTTCTCCTTCTTCTAGAATTAGTTTATTAACTCCTAAAAAACCATCTTGAAATTGCATATCACCGAATGCACCAACTAATGCTAAACTAGCTAAGTGCTTTTTATCCATGCCCCTAACAGCTAAATAGGATACTCCAGAACCACTAATCTCCTTACTTCCTTCAATCCCAAAAAGATGGGGGTTCACATGAACAACATGCTCTTTAGCTTCAGTTTCATTTGGAATATGATGATCTAATATTATAACATCAGTTTTAAAATTATTAATCTCATCTAAAAGAGCACTACCCATATCACAAAAGACATATAAGTTAAATTTCTCAGATCTTAAACTCATAACATCTTCATGTTTAAGTCTTGGAAATATACTTACATGGTATTGACCACCTTCTTCTTTAACAGCATTAGTTATTATGCCAGCAGCTGATAGACCATCAGCATCATTGTGTGATATGATTCTTATAACATCTTCTTTTTCTATATGTTTTTTTAAGATATTGCAAGCAACATCCGCCCTATTTAACAAGGAGTGCTGCTTCTTTTGGGTCATATCTCCATCCTTCAGGTAATTTGTTTTCTTTAGAATAATATTTACCTAATCTACGAATCCTAAACTCAATTATATTTAATCCTCGTTTACTATGTAAATCTTTAGGATTTTCTTTTATATGGTCTCTAATATTAACTGCTCTTTTAATCAAATTTAGTATATCCTCTGGATATTCTTCACTTTGATCATTTCTTTTTAAAATAGCCGTGATTTTTTCTCCAACAACTTTTTTAACATTAGGTACACTATAAGTATCCCTTAAAATAATTCCTATTTCACTTGCAGATTTCCCTTCACGATTAAATCTTAAAATCAATTCTTCAATTTCTTCATTTGAATACATTATCCACTCTGGTCTTTCCATAATTTAACCTCTATATTATTATATTTCTAATTATTATATTAACATTAATTAAAATAAGTTATTCATCATCAATAAATAGCAATTTATAAAATAATAATTTTAAGTAAGCAAAAAATAAATATAACTATGGATATTTAACATCATTTATAGTTTTAAGTAAAGCGTGTAAAATAATAGTTATTTAATATACTCTTTATAAATTTAAGTAAGAATGAATTAATGACCTTAGTTATATAAATTAGTATATAAAAAGCAATTAATCAAAACAACAATTATCTTTATACCAATTAATAAAGATTTCCAAAGAATTTCTTCTATGAGAAAATTGGTTTTTTTCTTCTATAGGAAGTTCAGCAAAAGTTTTATCTTTTTCTTTAACATAAAATATGGGATCAAAAGCAAAACCTTTCTTACCTTTCTCTTGGAAAGCTATTTGACCTTTAACATGCCCTAAAAAAATCTTGGGTTCGGTATTAAAAGTGCAATATCCAATCACCGACCTGAACTCAGCATGTCTATCTTCAAGATTGTCAAACTTTTCCATTAATTTTAAAATCCCTGAATTACCAATAGTTTCCTGAACATAAGAAGAATATGTTCCAGGAAAACCATTCAATGCCTTAATAAACAAACCAGCATCTTCAACAATCACAGGTCTTTTTAATTTTGATACTGCATATTTTGCACCAGCTATTGCTACATCCTCTAAAGTTCCTTGAGGTTCTGTGTAATCTAAGCCAATATGCTCAAGTTGAACATCAAAATCATGAAATATTTTTCTTGCTTCTTCAACTTTATGTTTATTCCCAGTTATAAATGTTATCATGAAAATCAATTTACTAAAATTTTATATAATTTATTTATTAATTATTTTAAATTAAAAGCTGATAATAATATCCATTATTCTTTTTAATCATTTTAATTAAATTATTATTCTTTAATGATAATAAAACATGATACATGATAAAATTACTCAGTTTTAATTCACCATATAATAAGTTTCCTTCTAATAAATATCTTGAGATAGTTTTATCATCTTTAACTAAGCTTTTAATAATTTTTAATGAGTTTTTTTCATTTAAGTTTAATTCATTTTCATAATCAGCATCTATCCCTTCTTCAATAGTTATTTCATTGTTTGCTTCAGTTGAGATTTTTATTTTATTATTTGTATAATTAATTAAGTTTTTCTTAGTTAATTCCTCTAAAATATCATCTAAATCTTGTTTATATAATTCAAGTTCCATTTTTAAGATACTTTCAGGTATTCCCTCTTCATATTCCAAACTTAAGCTTTTAATTTGTGTAAATATGATATTTTCTTTTTTAGAAATTATAATCATTATATATCCTTACTTTATTAATTGTCATTAACTTATTCTTAATCTAAATATTTTTACTTATTTAAAATTATAATTTGGGTTTATGTTGCTTTTTGGGACTAATAAATTAGCAACAACAAGTCTACATATATCTGTTCTTGTAATTACTCCAACTAGATTTTTATTACTATACAACCAACAATTCATTAACATCTGCTCTTAGCATAAATTAGCACATTCTTTAACAGTATCGTCTTCATCGATGATTAATATATTTTTAACCATTACACTTTCTACAGTTTTATTTTTGTTCATTGCATCTTTAACTTTCATTAAATCACTTAGAGTTTAAGTTAATTTGATTTAAAATAAAATAAAAAATAGAAAGAATAAATGATTCTCGTTTAAAAAAAGTCCAGATTAATAATCTAAATCTCTTAAATTTATTTTATAAGCTCCTAAGTTACCTCCAAAGTTTCCAGCATCAATTTCTAAAACACCTGGAATGGAACATGCAGATTTAATACCTTCTATCATTGCTTTTTTAACGGCTTCTTCAGTTACTCCATCAATAACAATTTCATAGATTCCATTGACATTTTTATTTATTTGAGAACTTTCAACTTCATCTTTTAAACTAACACACATATTTTCATTTGTTGAAGCATTTAAGAAACTATATTCATTACATCCTACTTTAGAACCAGATGCTACTACTCCACCTGGAAATGGGGTGATGACTCCTGGAACATTAGCAATTGCATCAACAGCAGCTTGAGCACCTACAAGAGCGGACATTTTACTGTCACCCATTACAAAAAAGTTTCCTCCTGCAACACCATTTTTTATACCAAATTCACTTTCAACTAAGAAGTCTCCAGACATTATAGGAATGGAATGTATTTTTCTACCAGCTATTTCTAATTCTTTTTCATATCCATCACCAAAAAACTTTAGTTTAAATCCAACTTTAAGAGATTCATCAGGATCATCAAGCACATTGAAAACAGCTGTTGTAGGAGCGGTTAATATTCCCATACCAATTCTTTCTATAAGTTCATGTTCTAATTTTTTTTTACTTGAATTACAGACCATTATTGTAAATCCAGGTCTTCCATCAGGAGTATCTAATGGAGAAACATAACCATCAATTCCAGCCTCAGCTGGACATCCAATTACAGATGTTGCATAACCAGTAGCTTCAGTAACAGCAGTTAAAGCTAATTTTTTTGTAGCTGCAGTTACAAGCAGTCTTGAAACTTTTATACCAAATGCTTCAGCATATGTATCTTTTATTTCTACACCATTAATTTGCATAAAATTCACCTTTATACTTTATTTAATAATTATTTCATGATAATTTTTGTATTATATAATATATTAAAGTTTTCATGTTAATATAATTTATTTTTATAACTACTTTTTTTCTTTTTTATCATCTTCATCACTATTTTCATTAAAAATCTCTTCAATTTTCTCTGTATTTTCAAATTCATCAATGATTTGAGACTCAACATTTTTATAATCTTTATCTTCATCTGTTGGATAACTATAATAAGGTAATAATGTAAGACCAATACATATAGGTACCCAAAATGAAATGATACGTTCAATCATAGTAACTGATGTAGCAATCCCAAAATTTACTCCTACAAGATTAAACAATCCCACCATTGTAACTTCCGTAGCCCCTAAACCACCTGGAAGTAAAGGTATCATACCAATTAATGTAGAAACTATGAATATTATTGGAATAACAATTATATTAGCATTACCTCCAAAGGCAATAAAAATAAGATAGACTCTTAATATTTCAAAGAACCATATTAAAAAAGAGAGTGGTAATGCTTTATATAAGACATTTTTATTGTGCAACATGATTTTCATGGTATCTTGGAAGCCAAAAACACCTTCCCTAATTTTTTCTTCTAATGCTTCAGGATCTTTTTTATAAAAATGTTTAATAATCTTTGAAAATCTTAAAATAAAAATTATAACCTTTTCTGCAAATTTTTTATTTATAGACATAAAAATTATTGCAAGAAATAGAGCTGTTATTAATATTATTGCTGAAACAATAGCTATAGTATATTGATTACTAATAGGAAAATAGAAAACCACATAAACAATAGTTATAATAGCTAAAATCAAGAAAGGAATAGTATCTAATGTTCTATCAGCAACTACACTCGCAAATATAGATTCAAATGGTTTCTTTGTTTTTGAAGAAAGAATGTATGCTCTAACTGGTTCTCCACCACCACCACTACTTGGAGTAAGGTTAGTAATTGCTAAGCCAATAAAAGTAATTGGCAATATTTTAAAAAAACTAATATTTATATCAGTCATTTTGTTTATTACCTGCCATCGCAATGTTAAAAGAATAAAAGATCCTACTTGAACCAGTGATGCTAATACAATAAATTTAACATCTGATGTTTTCAACTGATATATTAAATTATCAATACCCTCAAAATAAATCATTATTCCAAATATTAATAATCCAAATAAGAAAAAAAGGACTGTTTTATACTTCATTATAACCATTTAAAGATTTTTATTAAACTAAATCATCACATTGTCTACTTAGTATATTGGTTTGTTGTTCTAATATTAATTTTTCTTATAAAGTAATTTTATTTATAATCATGTTAATAATTAACTTTCACTTAAATAATTCTTTAATATGTAATGTAAATTCAAACATTGCCTTCTAAAATTGAAAATTTATAAACTTATCCTAAAAATATAGATACATTATATATTATTACAAGGTTTTAAATGGCTAAAATAATCTTTTAAAATTTTGAAAAATCTACCATACTTACATCACATTTAATAGTTAAGTTTATATACTTAATAAATTATAATTTAAAAACGTGTGATAAAATAAATTACCATGAATTTTCTTAATTAATAGAAATTTATATTTATGATTAGAGATTAAATTTTAAGATTAGGTATTTTTGATTCTACTTCTATAAGTTTTCTTTTTTTAATCTTGAATTAATAATTAAGTATTATATCATAGGGTTTTTATTACATGTTAAATATATGATAGCTTTTAACTAACTTAAGGTTTAGCTATTTAAATAGGATTTAGATAAAATGTTTGATGATAATAATTATGATAGACAAGGTAGATCTTGTCCAGTAGATGTTGGAACAAAGTATGATGTTAAAATTGAAGACCAAGGAAAAGATGGCGACGGAATAGCAAGAATCGATGGTTTCGTGGTATTTATCCCTGGTGCTGAAGTAGGTCAAGAAATTACCGTAAGAATCAATGCAACTCGCCCGAAATTTGCATTTGGTGAAATAGTAGATGATGAAGAAGAAGAATAATAATCTTTTACTAATTCACAGAATTTTTTCTTAAATTAAACATTTGCAAGATTTTCATGAATTTTGTAAAATTAAAGATTTAGGAATATTTAATGTTTATTTGATATAGATAGCTTCGGTTATCTATTATCTTATAATGCACTTTTTTTTTAATTAATAATCTATGTTTTCTTCTTTTTCTCTTTGAATTTCACAGCCTTTAGTTTAATTTAATGATATTATTAAGTATCTGTTCTTAGGTTTCTACTTTTTTCAAGCACATTCTACAAACTTATCGTACGATTTTTATTATATTTGGGTTTCTATGGATTTACAGTTAATTTGTGATGTCTAAAAAACAATTTTCTTGATTTTATATCCTTTTTTTCTTGAGACATAGATATGCCTTTTTGCCATGTGTTGGGGATATGTTTCCCTTTATTCCATGGAGTTTTACCTTTCATAGGATTATCTCTTTATGTTCCCATTTTTTAGTACCTTTGTGATGTAATGTGTTATGGTTCTGCATGACTCATAATTTCTAAGTTTTCAATATCATTATTCATTCTGTTCTCGTCTTTATGATGAATAAAATACCCTTTTGGTATAGGTCCATTTACTTCTTCCCATATCAAACGATGCAATTTCTTATTCTTATATCCTTTTTCATTGCCTCCAATAATATAATAACCATTGCTAATAGCAGTTTTTCCCCATTTAGTTTGCATTTGTAATCCTCCCTAATCCTGATTGGAACTCGTTTAAGAACCTTGGAAGTTTTTGTTCGGTCGGACGACTGTATTTACTGTATATCTTTGTGCCGTTTATAAAATAGTTAAGTCTGTGAGCTCGTACAGGTCTAACTGCTCCACGACCATAGAAGAACCAAAAAGCATAATATACTGAGTTAATGCATGTGAAGTTAAATCCACCTTTTGATTGAACCTGCCAACTACTAGCTAATCTGTTCGTGTTTTCTTGTCTATGTGAGACTACTGCAGAAGTACATTCTCTAAGTAATTGAAGAATAGGTCCTCGTGCCTTAGAAGATTTTTCCTTAATAAGATCCGAATAAATCTCCAGTGTACTTTATTTTTGTAGTAATCATGTACAATCACTACTCATTTTCAATGTAATGTTATATATAATTTGTGATGAAGCCCCATACTTTTTATAATTATCATAATTAGCTGGTGTTATATCTGGTGTTGTTCTACCAAATCCAATCCTACTAAACCCTGGAACAAGGGTAAATATCGAAGGATTCACATTACCACCAAGACATTTGTCAATGGTGAATCCTACCATATCTATCACATCAAACTTGGATATTTTAGCTGATTTAGAAATAGAATGAGCAGTTATAGATAACTCTATAACCACTTCTTTGTTTACAAATGCTCTAAGTATTCCTCACTATTACCTGCTTTAATAACATACCATCTATCTTTATCAAGTTTACTGTCTAATGCTTTATCTTCGAAGTATACATTGACTGCATCTCCTTCTTGATAATTAAGGAGTTCACCTTGTAAGATTGATTCAATGTTTTCAATAGTGGAACTTAGACCCATATTCTACCTTTATGTTCTTACAATTTTCATAAATGAAGTATCAGCCATACCTTCAATATTAGGGAACAACATATACCAAACTTGGTAAGTTCTGTTCATCTCAAGTGGGATATGAGCAAAATAAGGATCACATGTATTAATAGCTGTTCTATTAATAGTATATAGGTTAGCTCCTCCACAAGTCATATCCTGTACTAAAATCTTACAAGTTGCAAAATAATAATAATCTAAAGCTTTAGGGATATTAGCATGTTCATCAAGAGCCCAATGAACAGCACCACGTAGAATATCATTACTCATATATGGATCAGCGCCAACCATCTCAAATTTAGTCTTGTGGGGCTTAATATGGAAGTGATAATAATCATCATCAAGCCACGCGTTATCCAAAGTATAATTAAAATCACCTAATTTACTAGCTCTAAAAATACTCTTTTCATACCCGGTCGTGTCCCACTTAACAAGAGTGAAAAATCCAGAACTCTCTAAAACATTTTGAGCTTCCTTCCATCCCCAATGATACCCATGAGTCCAATCACTATGATCAAAACGACTATGAAATTCCTCTATTGTAAAAGTATCAGCTAATTCAATATCACAATCATAATCATAACTTTTTGCAGATACACAACCAGTACTACTCATAATAAGTAGTGCTATTAATAATATACTTAATATTTTCTTTATCATTTTTATCTACTTCCTAATTACATTAATGTCTAGGAAATCATCATCACCAATCCATGATTCTACTTTATACCGTCCAATCCCTGGTTTAATTACTTCAAAATGCTCATTTTTCATACTGAGGGGATTATCACGTGTACCTTTAAGATATGGGCATCTATCTAT
The DNA here is from genome assembly GCA_031284925.1 of Methanobrevibacter sp. GTDB lineage: Archaea > Methanobacteriota > Methanobacteria > Methanobacteriales > Methanobacteriaceae > Methanovirga. The sequence continues at coordinate 192 of JAITXE010000093.1, read as the reverse complement.
GGCATGATACAAACCTTCCATACTCATATAAGTTGGGTCTCCTAGATCTTCCATAATTCTATTAGGAGTAATTTTATCTCCTACATGACATGTATAATGATAATAATAAACTGTAGCACTTACACCACCCATACTACTCATAACAAGCAAACCTATTAATAATATACTTAATATTTTCTTTATCATTTTTAT
>JAITXE010000090.1 GCA_031284925.1 Methanobrevibacter sp. | reverse complement strand
AATTTTGAAAAGCTCTTTGAAACTTGCTATCAAAACAACCACTAATATCATTATCATCCATCCAATCATTTAAATTAAAAGTCTCATATTGAGTCGTACTCACATTATAAGTATAATGTGTAGCAGAAGCACTGCCTAAACTACTTATAACTAAAATGATCAATAATAAAATACTTGAAACTTTTTTTAACATCTAATTAACCTCCAACAAAAAAAATAAAAATTAATTATATACATTGAACGCATATTTATGAGAATGGTAATCAAAAACATCTGTACTACCGATTTTAATACCATAAGCAAAGTTACTACCATCAGGGCAAGTCCAATTTAAATCACCAATAGAAAGATAACCAGTGATATCATTATCAGACACCTTATTAAAAGTAGCAGAACCAGTTTTTATTGTTTCCCAAGGATCATATCGGGGGGATCCCTTATAACGTAACAAGGAAACTTCAGCAGAAACATTCCAATTATCACCCTTCAACTCATTCCTATCAGAATTTAAACTGATATTACCAGTTAACAAATCACCATGTACATACTTCTCAGGAAGATTAAAAGCTGTATTCCTATACAAAGGTCGAATCTCAAAATTTACATAATCATCATCAAAGGGCCAATCTTCTTTAACTGTAAGCTTACCTTGACCTTTTTTAATAGCAGTAATATAACACTTAGAGTCAAAACTAGGAACTTCCCTCACACTGAAAAAATCAGAACCTTTAAAAGCTTTAGCAAAGTGCATAGTAAACAACCAATTAATACCATAATTATCCATCCAATCATGCAATTCAAAAGTATCTCTTTCACCCATATTTAAATAATATTCATATGATATAGCAGCAACACTACCCATAGTACTCATAGCTAACAAAGCTATTAACAAAACACTTAATATTTTTTTTAAAGACATAATATACCTCCAAATTAATAAAAGATAAGCCTTCTTAGGACAGCCTATTGCCCAATAAAAATACTTCCTCTGATATATGTAGTAACATTTAGAAACTTTTGTAAAAATCATTAATTTCTTTACAAACAAACTTATAAAAACTCATAACAAAATTATCTTCATTAGTTTTAGGTAAAACAACTGCGGGTACAGCAGGTGTAGGTTCAAAAATATAATGATCCTAAATTAAAAATTCCTATACATTAAAACTTAATCAAGCTATAATTCTAACTCACTAATATCTTTAATAGCTAACTCAAAATCTTCTTTTTTAATTGTTTTACGGCAAGCAACCTTAGTAAACTGTGCTGCATCCACACTAACCTTTTCAATGAATTTATCAACAGTTTCAGCTAATAAATCAATAGAATCAGAAGCCACTAAATACTCAGAATTAGTTGCATCCTTAATAGCTCTTTTTAAAGCTGTTTTAGTAACAGTACTCATAATTAAACTTCCAAATAAATGCATAATTAATTATTGCTTTTTTCATAAATCAATAATTATAGAGAAGTTCATTATTAAATTCTCTTAATTATTATAATTAACAATCTACTATAAATATATAATTTTTCATTAATCAAATTTTAATACTTAATTTTTTCTTTTTTTAATGCCTTAAATCCTATAGGAACAGTACTATACTTTGTTCCTTTAGCTTTTATAACTTCATCCCTGTCATTTGTAAGTTTTGGTAATGGTTTCCATGGATTGTTCTCATCTTCACCTACGATAAAAACATTATCTGTTATATCCTTATCTAAAAGGTGTAAAAGGATTTCAGTAACAATTCCACCATCTTGACCCGTGAAATTATTTGATTTAAGGGAGTATATATCTAAATAGTTTCCAACTGCTTTAGAATCTATATTTTGGGGGAGTAGTTTATTAGTTGTAAATGTTCTTGGGCAAGCATAATAACAAGCATGACAATCATCTTGACATTTTCCTTTTTTAATTGGTTTTCTTTCATTAATCTGGATAATATCAATTGGGCATACGAATTCACATGCCCCACATAAAACACATGCTCCTTCTTTAATAACATCAGCATTTAAACAGTCAAATTGACAATCATTAGCTAATTCTTCAATTTCATTATCTGGTGTCTTTCTTTTATAAAGAACTGGGTGAGCATTGTTTTCTCTTTTTTCAATATTTCCTAAATTAGTAGTTATTTTTTTATTAGAAACTCTTTCAAGTAAACTCAGACCTTTTTGATCTATATCTTTTTTTAAAACTGCTCCACTTTTTATTAAGTCATCCATTATTTTTTTAGCTTTTTGTGTTCTAATTATAACAGTGGAATATCTTTTAGAAGAACCTACTGAACCAACTGAAATGTCGGCTAAGTTTGAGGTGTAATCTGTACAGATATCACAGTTTTTTCTCTTAAATGAGTTAGTCTGGGAAATTGGGAATTCATATACATCATCATTTGAAAAAACTTTAAACTTATTGTTCTCAATCCTAAATTCCTTAACATCATTTAATTGGATGTTTTTCTCTTGTAAGAACATTTTTAAATAAGTGTAAGAAAAGTTTTCCATGCAAAATAAACCTATTTTTAAATCTATTGATGATCCTCCAGTTTCTTTTTCATAATAATTTATTTTAGAACCTGCTAATATTTGACAAGGAGTCCCCACCATAGCTATTTTTTCATTTATCATATCAATCATCTAACAAATCAATGAGTATTTTAATATTGAAGTAATTAATTATTGTATTAAAATCAAATGTCTAATAATCATTTTTACAAGTAGAAAATTTTCAGGGTTGTGAAAACATTAGATTTAATGATTTAATGTCTCTAATGATTTTTTAACTCCAGATTTAACAAAACCACTTTCGTCATCAATTAAATTTTTAAGTGGTTCGATTGCTCGTTTATCTCCAAGACTTCCTAAAGCCCATGCAGCCGCCCCCCTAATTTTCCAATCCTCATTGGTTAAAATATTAATCAATGGATCTACTGAACTATTTCCAATTTTAATTAAAGATGTGGATGCTTCTCTTCTTAATAATTTATGTGGACTACTTAATGTGGTTATTAATGGATCAATAGCTTTTTCATCCCCAATATCCCCTAAAATTTTTGCTGCTAATATTTTAATATCTTTATTTCTATTTTTTAATAAAGCATCTATAAGGGGGTCTATTGCTTCTACTCCTTTTTCTTGAAGTAAAATCTTTGTTTCTTCTTGATTAAATTCATCATTGTTATTTAAATCATTGATAAGTTCATCTACACTTTTGCTCATGATAATCACTCCTTAATATTCTTAAATCTTAATTTTTAGTCATGATTTTATTATAACCTTTATTCTATTTTTTATAATATAAATAATGTTTGTATAATAATGAAACATTTTATTTATATTTTAAAACTTAATCTTTATAAATTAATATCTTATTAAATAAGTTTCTTATGTGTAAATCCTTTTCTTTATATAAAATAGTGTTAACCAATACACTTTTTAAAAATTAAGTCAAAATATTAAATTCAATGTATGTTAGAATTAATTATAAGAATTTCATAGTCATGCTTTTATAAACAATGTTGATTTAAATTCTTTAAAGTTCTTAATGGAGTTTATAAAGATGGAACTATTAAAATCACTAAACAAGTACAAGTACTTTTGTCTATACGGCATGATTCTTCGTCTAACAGCAGAAATTATCATAGTTTCAACTGGGTTTATGGGGTTAAATCATACTATTAGCCAACATATTGCTTCACAATCTTGGTCAATCAAGCTGGTTGAAATCGAAAACACAATTACGATGGTGTTGATTGCAACCAGTTTTTGGCTAATTTATCAAAAATTCAATTTTGGAAGATTATATATTTTGATTAGCTCAGCTTTAGTGCTGTGTTTATCCTTGGTTGATTGGTTTCCACAAATTGACAGTTTTAGTGGTAACATACATCTTTTATCAGATTGGTTATTTATTTTACTAATGCTATTTTGGACTATTTTATTCATCATCCAAGAACATGAAAAACTAACTCGCATTATCAATTCTTCAGTTGCATTGTTTATATAGATAGCTATGATATTTTTGTTAATAAAAACTATTATCCCTCTCTTTACGAGAGTTATATTTTATGCATGGGATGGATATATATGTACTCTTTCTTAGCCATGTTACAAATAATCAATTTATCCAATCTAAAAATTAGCTATTTTTTGGTTGATAATAAAATATTATTTAATAGATAGTAAAAATTAATATCTTATTAAACTAATTATTTCATCAAATAAAAATATCATGCTTGATTAATCGCGAATAAAATAGATATATGTGACTAATTCTTGTTTTAATGGAATAGTTAGGCAATATGATTAATAAAATAGCATTTAAAGAATGATTAATGTGAATTATTAAATTTCAATGATTATATTTTACACTTTTAAAAAAAGTAGCTTGAAAAATCCCTTAAATATAATTATCCAATCATTTCAGATTTACTAATTTCCAGATTCTTTATTTAATTATTAAAATGTTATTTTGAAATCATACCTACTATAGCCATACTAATACTTAAAGCAACAATTGCTAAAAATAATATATCTTCTTTACTCATGTTCATGTCACCCTTTTTATTTACAGTTATATAATTTTACAATTTGTGAACTTATTAATATATGCTATATCTCACATCATATATAGTTATTTAGAAATGCTGAAAAAATGATGGATTTTTCCATTTTAAAAATCATTTTTAAGCACAAAGACACTATGTCATACTTTAAATATTTTTTTAGAGTGTTTTTATAAATTCTGAAATGGAACCCAAACACTTTTTACAGTATTCATTTAATGAATTATAAACTTAAATATTTAATTAAAATCAAGATTATATCCTGCATCAAATGCTTTAATGTTTTTTTCTTCTGTTCCTTTTGGAACTGTATCAATTATAGCTTTTTTTGCAGAATCCACTGAGATTATATTGGTTATCTTTGTAATTACTCCAATCATTACAATATTTGCAACAATTCTTAGTCCAATTTCCTCTGTAGCTATTTTAGTTACTTTAGCTTGATAAACCTTAATCTCATTTTTTTCTATAAACTCAGAAATCTCGCTCATATGAGCTAAATCAGGATCTACAATTAAAATTCCATTTCTTTTTAAATCTGTATGATATTTTAACAATGCTTCATGTGAGATTGCTACGAGTACATCTGGATTTTGAATTTTAGGATAGTTTATTTCTTCATCACTAATTATTACTTCTGATTTTGATGCTCCTCCACGAGCTTCTGGTCCGTAAGATTGAGATTGAATACTGTTTTTTCTATCAAAAAGAGCTGCTGCTTTTCCTATAATAACTCCAGATAATATGACTCCTTGTCCTCCAAATCCCCCAATTCTAATTTCTTTTTTCATGTTAACACCTACCATATAATCAGTAAGCTGATTTTCTTATTGGTTTTTTTTCAGTTTTTTTATAAGTTAACTCTTCTATTTGTTCTGAAAATTCATATCTTTGCTTATTTACAAATTCTCCAACTATTATCTTTCCTAAAAGTTCATCATCTGATAATGTATCTGCTTTTTTTTTATTAACAGTATTTTCCTTAAACATTTTTATCATTGCGATGGGTGTTTTTAAATTGTTGCGTCTTCCATAGTAAGTGGGGCATTGAGATACAACTTCAACAAATGAAAATCCTTTATTATTAAATGCTGTTTTTATGGATCTAGAAAGTTGTAATGGGTGAGCTGTGGTCCATCTTGAAACATAACTTGCTCCAGCAGCTGTTACAAGATCAATTAAATTAAAAGGAGTATCTATAGAACCGTATGGTGCTGTTGTAGCTAAGCTCCCTTTTGGTGAGGTTGGACTTATTTGTCCGCCTGTCATTCCATAAATACTATTGTTAATACATATAACAATTAGGTTTATGTTTCTTCGAGCAGCATGAATTAAATGGTTTCCACCAATAGATGCTGCATCACCATCACCTGTAAATACCACAACATTTAAATCTGGGTTTCCTACTTTTAATCCTGTAGCAAAGCTTAATGCTCTTCCATGAGATGTATGAAGAGAATCACATTTAATATAGCCTGGGACTCGTGAAGAACAACCAATTCCAGAAACTAAAGCTAAACTATCAAAGTCCAAATCTGTTGACTCGAAACCTTTTAAAAAGCTATTGACAGTTATTCCAATACCACAACCACTACAAAATATTGTGGGAAGTCTATCCTGCCTAAAATATTTAATGAACGGATTTTTATTTTTGTGATCTGTCATTATACCAAATCCTTTATCTTATCTAAAATATCGGTTGGTTTTGGAAGTCTTCCACCAATCTCACCAATAAGATGAACATTAGCATTGGATTTTACTACCCTTTCAACTTCATAAACTATTTGACCTAAGTTTAATTCTACAACAAAAATATCATCACAATTTAATTTAGCTATTTCTTCCTCTGGAAATGGCCATATTGTGTTAATTTTTAAGTATCCTATTTTTATTCCTTCTTCTCTTGCAAGTTTAACTGTTTCAATAATTGATCGAACAGGAGACCCATAAGATATTAAAACAATATCTGCATCATCACAATATTTTAAATCAACAGAAACTATATCTTTTCTATTTTTTAATGTTTTATTAGTTAATCTTCTAACTAAATTTGAATGATCATCTGGGCTTGAACTTGGATAACCTAACTCACCATGTGTTAATCCAGTTATATGAACTTTATATCCATCACCAAATGCAGGCATTGGACTTGTACCATTTTCATCTGCTTTAAAAGGAAGAAAATCAGAAGAGTTTTCGTAAGGCGCTACTCTTTTAAAGATTTCCGTCTTATCTGGAATAAGAACTCTTTCTCTCATATGTCCAACTATCTCATCAGCAAGTAGAATAACAGGGACTCTATATTTTTCAGACAGGTTAAATCCTTTAACTGTAAAATCAAAAAATTCTTGAACAGATGATGGAGAAATAGCTATTGGCTCATAATCACCATGAGATCCCCAACGAGCCTGCATCATATCACCTTGTCCTGTCATTGTAGGTTGACCAGTTGAAGGTGAACCTCTTTGAACATTTACAATAACGATGGGGGTTTCACTCATATGTGCAAAACCAATATTCTCTTGCATAAGAGAAAATCCCGGTCCAGAAGTTGCTGTCATGGATTTAAGTCCAGACCAAGAAGCTCCAATAATTGCCCCAATAGCTGAAAGTTCATCTTCCATTTGGATAAATGAACCACCTACTTTTGGAAGTGAAATAGCTAAATCTTCAGCTATTTCTGTTGAAGGGGTAATAGGATAACCTGCGAAAAATCTACATCCAGCTTCAATAGCTCCCATTGAACAGGCTTGGTTACCTTGAATAAAAAGTTCCTTAGTCATTTTTATCCTCCACATAAATTGCTTGATCAGGACATTCTAACTCACAAAGATGGCATTTAATACAATCTTTTTCATTAAGCGGTGCTGGAAGATTAATATTTTTCTTGTTACTCTTTTCTGAAATTGCATAAACACTTTTTGGACATATTTCTATGCAAATATAACATCCTTTACAAAACTCAGGATTTATCTCAATCATTAAAACCACATTATTTTTTAATTAACATATTCAAATATTTTTTCCTTAGGAATTGGTTTTTTAACAAAACCTAAATCCATTTCAAGCTTTATAAAATCCATTACCCTATTAACATATGCATCATCTAAACCATGAGTAAATTCAATATTTTTAAGAGATTTTTCCTCTACAGACACATCCTTAACTAATGTATCTGGTAAAAGTGATGCTGCTTCATCAGAATGGTTATTAATAAATTTAGTGGCATTTTCATGAATATCTAAAATAGTTTTAAGGGTGGATTTTTTATTTTTTATAAAGTCTTCTCTTGCTACCATAACACAACAAGGATGATTTGGAAGTATATCATGTGATGAAGCAATTTCAATACATGACCCATCATCAACAGGAATTGTTACATAAGGTTGATAAGCAACAATAGCATCAATTTTATTTGTTCTTAAAGCATTTATCATAGATGCAACATTTGAATCAGATACAGAAACATTATTTTTTGATATTCCATGTTGTTTAAGCGCATAAGTTAATAATACATTTTGTATTGATGCAGTTCCTGGTGTAGCTATTCTTTTATGGTTTAAATCCTCAATTGAATGTATACAAGAATCATTAGCTACAACTATCCCACTACCCTCATTTTGAACAGAAGATACTACTTTAACTGGGATTCCTTTAGAAATTGAACCTAATACTGGAGGTATTCCCACATAACCAACATCAATATGCCCACTTGCAATTGCCACCATTAAATTACCACCACTACTAAATTCAACAAGATTAACAGTTATGTTGTTATCTTTATACCAATTTTTAGCTTCAGCAACAAGTAATGCGGACTCATGATCAGAGGGTAAATAACCTATATTTACAACATCTTTACTACTACTTAAACTATTAAAAGTAGCAAAAACTCCTAAAATAATAAGAATCGCAATGAAAATAGAGACAACAAGTTTGTTTTGCATAGTATCAGTTTTATAATAATTCATCTCTTAAATCAATGGTATCCTTTAAATCTGGACCTGTAGAGATAATTGTGACAGGAATATTTGTGGCATCTTCAATTTCAGTGACAAATTGTTTAATTTCGCCAGATAAAGCAGAATAATCCTGTGTTCTTTCACAAACGGGATAAAGCCTATCAACACATGTTAAAGCAATTTGTGTTGCTCCGTTAATCATGACAGCTTCTTTAGCTAAATCCATGTCAAATTCTCCAACTCTTCGTCTTCTACCAGTGACCGTTCCATATTCTTCAATGCCTTTTTCTTCAGCTGATGTTTGAGTCATCTCAGTTGGGAAAGGTCCTTCTCCAACACGAGTTATGTATGACTTAAAAACTATTATAACATCATCAATTTTTGTTGGGCCTACCCCTACATCAGCAGCGAATGTGCTTGCAGTAGTATCTTTACTTGTAACATAAGGATATGATCCATAGTATAATGAAAGTCCAAATCCCTGAGACCCTTCAATAAATACATCATTACCATTTTCTAATGAATTATCAATTTCTAAAGGAACATCTGTTATAAATTTATCAAGTTCTGGAATATCTTTAGCCATTGTAGCTGTTCTTAAAACTCTATCAGAATTAGCAGGACCACAACCAGTTCCAGTACTCCCTATTTTTTTAAATAAATGTTCAGAAGATTTATCTCTATCTATATGTTCTAATTCAATCATTGAACATCTATAGTCCATTAGCATTCTACTTTTAACATCATATTTATCAAGATATTCTAATTCATGATAAAATACATCTTTATCAACTAAAACACCAGCACCTATAAGTAATTTTGAATCTTTATTAAAAAACCCAGAAGGTGTAAGTCTCAATCCATATTTTTCACCATTAAATTCAACAGAATGTCCTGCATTTGGTCCAACACCAGCACGAGCAATGATATCAGGTTTATCTTTATCACAAAGATAAGTAATACATTTACCTTTACCTTCATCGCCCCAAGCTCCTCCAACTAAAATACTACATGTCATTTATAATCACATTCTAAAGAGTACTTAAATTTCTTAAGTAATACCATCATATACTCAAATAATTATATTATATTTAATAAAATGTAAAGTTAAATTATTTATTATATAATTTATTTTATTAATGCTATTATATTTATTAATTGATATTTAATTATTAATATATTTAACTAATTTATTATATTTCAGAAGATTAAAAATGAAATCACTAATAATCAATTAAATTTATACTGAATTAATGGATTTTAAAATAGACAACCAACACAATCTTACACATACAGCAATTACATTGTTAAACTGTGAATTGATAATATGATAAAATTCATTGAAGATGATGTGAATTGTTTGTTTTCTATTAGAAGATATAATTGATGATTGTGAGAGTTAAGTATAAAAACTTAAATCAATAGTATAACATTTTTAAGTCAATTATAACCTTTCACCTTTTTAAGGCACTGTAAATTACATGTGATTTTCATCTTAAAACTTTCTAAAAGCATCCTAAAAAATAAGTAGTATATGAAATAATGTTTTCAATGAATAAGTTGATTTTTTAAATTTGGAAAACCACATGAAATTTTTACAGTCTCTCCATAAGTAATTGTTTTTTAAACATGTTTATGAATTTTCAGTTTGGAAAACCACATCTAAATTTACAATGCCAGTTAATCAATACCTAAACATTTATGTACTTGAGGTATTGTTAAAACATCCATATACTTTCCACATATTTTAGAAAGTTCTAAAAGTCTCTGTTCTTTATTTTTCCATTGTGTAATCGGACTTGCAGGTTGAATAATAAGAGGTATATTCTCAATAGTCTCTGTTTTATCATTAATTATATCATGTATCTTTATAACTATATTTTCAACGGTTTCAAAATTAGTTGAAGGTAAAATAACAAGTTTGCAGTAGATATTTACTTTTTTCTCCAATAATACTTTAATAGATTCCAATTCCTTAGTTAAAATATCATTTCCCCCTTTTTTAAAATGTTCTGGGAGCTTAATATCTAAAGAAACATGATCAATATGATTTAATAAAGACATGTTTTCAGGAAGAGAACCATTAGTTTCTAATAATAATTTTAACTTATTTTTAGGATTTAGTTTATTGATAATTTCAGAATTTAACTCATCAATAAATTTAGGATATAATGTGGGTTCGCCACCAGTAAAAGATATTGCATGTAAATCAGGAGTTATAATATTTTTAATTTTAGTTATTACATCATCAACACTTAATAACTCACCATAATATTTATTTTTACTATTTAATGTATCACAATAGATACAATCTAAATTACAACCTGAAAAACGGATAAAAATATGTCTTCTGCCTACAAAAACTCCTTCTCCTTGAATACTTGAAAATATTTCTGAAATTCTGGCTTTCATTATAATTTAATCCTGTTTATAAAGATTTTTATGGGTTTTTGAATAATATCTAAAATCATCTAATGAACTAAAACTTATAAGACTTTTTTAAAAAATGCTCCTTGACCAATTCCTTCATTTACACCTGTTGATATTGATGAAACATTCCATCCTTTAGATATAATATCATTACTTAAATGTTCTGTGAAGTATTTTGCTAATTCTTCAGCAGAGCTATGTTTTAATGGTAGAAGAAGAGTGTCAGTTTTAGGAATTTTATACTCTTTTTCTTGAATTTTAAATTCTATATATTCTTTATTTTTAAAAAAATCTAAATCAATACTTTCATCTATTGATTTAAATTTAATTTCCTTATTAAAAATTGGTATTAAAAGTCTGTGATCAAGTTTTTCACATATTTTAGCAACTGAATCTTTAACATCTTTAAAATCAACTACAAAATCAAAAGAACCTGATTGTTCTCCTTCAATTTCAACATCAACAAAATAGCTATGACCGTGTATATATCCGCAGAAGTCATGGTTTGGTATTATGTGTGCTGATGAGAATCTTAAATTTGCATTTATCCCATTAATTATTATTTTCATGATTAACATCCTTATTATAATTTATATCGCACTGTAACCTCTCTCACCAGTTCTTATTCTTATAACTTCTTCTACTTTTGATAGGAATATTTTTCCATCCCCTATTTCTCCTGTTCTACCTGTTTCTTGAATTGCTGTTAAAACTTTTTCAAGACTTTCTTTTTTTATAATAAGTTCTATTTTTGTTTTTGGAAGTAGATCAATGCAATAATTTGAACCCCTATATGATTCTTTTATTCCGAGCTGTTTACCACGACCTTTAACCTCATTTACGGTCATACTACCACAATCAATTTCAACAAGAGCATCTTTAACATCTGTAAGTTTTTCATCTCTAATAATAGCTACAACTCTTATCATTTTCATTTCTCCTTAATTACTAATTTATTTTTTTTATACCTTAATAATAAGTATTATATATTTAATATATTATATGTTTAATTTCATAATCTATAACCCGTTTCTTCATGAAGATGGGTATCCAATCCTTCTATTTCATGCTTTTCAGTTACTCTAAGACCTATAGTAATGTCAATAATTTTTCCAATTATGTATGTCAAGACAAAGGCATAAATTAAAACAGCTACAACAGCTATTAATTGAATTGTTACTTGTCCAGGATTACCATATAATAAACCTGCTACTCCACCAATAGCTGGAACTGCAAATATTCCGGTTGCTATTGCTCCCCAAATACCTGAGACTCCATGTATTCCAAACACATCTAATGCATCATCATATTTTAAATGTGTTTTAAGATAAGTAATAGCTAAATAAGAAATTATTGGTGCTCCAAAACCAATTAATATTGTACCTGGCACATCTACATATCCTGCCGCCGGAGTTATGGCTACAAGCCCGGATATTGCGCCAGAAATTGCTCCAAGGACTGTTGGTTTTCCTTCTTTAATAGTATCAATAATCACCCAAATTACAAGTCCAATAGCTGCTGCAAGATTACTTACAAGTATTGCTGATGCTGCAACTCCATTAGCTGCTAATGCAGAACCACCATTAAAACCCATCCATCCAAACCATAAAAATGCTGCACCAAGTACAGAATACCCTAAATTATGTGGAATTAAGCTCTTATCTTTTCTTACTCCAAGAAGTAATACTAAAGCTAAAGCTGAAATACCAGAACAAATATGAACTACAGTTCCTCCTGCAAAATCAAGAGCCCCCAGTTCTTTTAACCATCCATTACCCCATACCCAATGAGCAATCGGAATGTATACTAGACTTATCCAAACTACAATAAAAGCCACCCATGCAGAAAATTTCATTCTTCCAATTATTGCACCAGAAATAAGTGCTGCTGTTAAACATGCAAAAGTTAATTGGAATCCAATATAAAGTAATAAAGGTATATCTCCATGCAAGTCATGAATACCAATACCACTCAAGAATAAATTAGCTGGATATCCAATTATCCCCTGAATAGTTTGACCAAATGCAAATTGATAACCATAACATACCCATATTATAGTCACAATTGCAAATGCAATTAAAGTCAAAAATATAGTATTTAAAACATTCTTCTTCTTAGCTAGCCCACCATAAAAAAAAGCAATACCAGGAATACTCATTACAAGCACTAAAACTGTTGAAATAAGTACCCAAGCAGTATTGCCTGCACTTAATACTTCCATATTATCTTTTCCTTTTTTTACTCTTAATTTAATTATCCCTAGTTATTAAATTAAATCAATTTATTCTTTATTTAAATATTAAATATGTATTTAACCATATTTATAATAATAATTTGAAAATTATTTTAATATATATAAACGGAAACCCTTTTCCACCATACATTTAATTATAAAATTTTTATATTATATAAACATTTATATATATTAATAGTTATTTTGACATATCAATAATTATATTATTAATATTATAAATTGTTGTTAAAAATGGAATTTTCTTATTTTAAACAATGCTAAGTATTTTTAGTTTTTTGATAAGTGTAACCTCTATGATTATTAAAATATATAATTTAATATTGATTTAAAATTATTAAAACTATATTTAAAAGGGACTATCAAAAATTTCACTGAAAACATTTTGAAAATTAAACAGTAGGGTTTTCCAAATTGAAAATTTATAGAAATAATGTTTTTAATGAATAAACCTATTTGAAAATGGAACTCCCACCATTTTTAAAATAATAACACTGTAAATTTAGCATGGTTTTTCGGATTTGAAAAATTACAAATGGTTACATTAAAAGTCATAACATATAACTGGTCTGAAATTTTTTTAGCTTAAAATCAAAACTTAAATCCTTGAAAACCATACTAAATTTACAGTCAAAAATAGCATAATTATAAATAGAATAAATTATCATATTTTAACCATGACTAAAGATTGTTTTTCACTAAAAATTCCCTTTTTTCATTTCCAGAAAAATTGTTTAAATTATGTTAAAGCAATATAAAATTTTCTATATGATAAAAAATTAAATTAAACATGCATATTACTTGAAATAATTATGTATTATAATCTATAAGAAAAAAGTTTATAATTAAATATATATAGTTTAAAAGATAAATTAATTATTAAAACTATATTTAAAACTATTAAAAGCTTAATTATTTCATTGGTGAATGATGTCATCTGTAATTTGGTACTTGTATGAATTCGCACGTAAAACCTGGGTTGAGGGATTTTTAAATGCGAAATCTAAAAAAGATATAATGGAAAAACCCGATAGGTTTAGAGATTTTCCTAAAGTCTTAAAAGAGAATTGTATTGGGTGTGGGACTTGTGCATCATCATGCCCATCTCCTAATGCAATTAAATTAGTTAGAGATGAGGATGATGAAAAATCTTTTGGAATGATTTATCCTGTAATTAATAATGGAGCATGTATAAGATGTGGATTTTGTTCTGAAATATGTCCTTCTGAACCAAAAACATTACATTGTGGCGAAAACCATTTTATCAAAGAAAAATTTAATATAATTCCTTCTAAGAGGAAATTTGTGGTGGATGATTTTTTATGTATTAGTTGTGGAAAATGTAAGGAGTCTTGTAATATTAATGCAATTGAAGAGATTGATAATCGATTCTTTGTAAATGAACATAAATGTGTTGCATGTGGAGATTGTCTTGAAGCATGTCCTGTTAAAGGTGCTATGAAAGGAATCTTTATTAATAATCTTGAACAACAAAAATCCATTATAAAACTAATTGTTGATAGACTAGAAACTTTCATTGAAAGTAAACAAAAAGAGTTAGATGAATTAGATAATGTAAGTTTACTTAAAATTCAATACCCATTATCTGAGCTTTGGAGTGAGTTAATAGCTATTTTAGATGATGAAGAAGTTACTTTAGAGGTTACTAAAAATGCAATCAATAGACTAAAAATACGATTTATCAGCTGGGATGAAGATAACTGTAAATTATGTAAGCTTTGTGTTGATGAGTGTCCAACAGGAGCTATTACTTATACTGAAGGAGATACTTCAGTAAAGCATAATAAAGACAAATGTTTAAGATGTAGCTATTGTTATCAAACTTGTCCTTTTTCTGTTGTAAAATATTTTGTGGCAAAGTTTTTACTTGAAGATGAGAATAATATTCTTATAACAGTTAAAGCTTCTTCCCTATCAAAACAGACAATTTAAATGATATAATAATATAAGTAGATGGTTAATTATGGGAATTTCAATTAAAAAATGTTATAAACCAATAAGGGATGTTGTAGTAGACTATGAAATTGACCCTATAAAATGCAAAGAGTGTATTGAAAAACCCTGCATAAAATCATGTCCTGTTGAAGCCATTTATTTAAATAGAGATGTTGCTAACATTAATGAAAGATGTATTGGTTGTATTATATGTAGAGAAGCATGCCCTTATGATGCAATAAAAATGAACACTCAACTCTCCCCACCAGTTCAAGAAAATGTTCCAAACATTAATCAAGTATTATGTAGGGCATGTGGAGCATGTGTAAATGCTTGTAAAACAGGTTCCATACATTTAACCTCATCTGGTGGAGATAGTGTTCACAGCCAAATCAATCAAGATACATGTATAAAATGTGGTTATTGTTTTAGAACATGTCCTACTGATGCTATAAAATATGGGGAATTATTACCTCGAACAGTTTCTGAAGGAAATGCATTACTTATTAACCAAGACCTTTGTATTGGATGTATGACATGTACCAGGATCTGTCCTTCAAAAGGATCCATTAAAATTGGAAATGTAAATAAACTCCCTTTCATCGACCCATTTTACTGTGCAAGATGTGAAGAATGTATGAAAGTCTGCCCAACAGTATCTATTAGTTATGACACACGAGAAAATGCTTTTGCTGAATTTAGTAAGATTAACTCAATTGAAATTGCATCAAAAATCATCTATAAAGATGTGGAAAACTTATCAACTTATATTGCAAGAATAGATTCAATCCTACCTAAACTTTTTAAAACCATCTCACAAGAATACGATGATGATGAACTAGAGATGAATGTTACTGAAATTATAAAAAATGAACTTGATTTATTAATAGGAAGTAATCTTTCTGTTATTCAAATGAAAAATATTTTAGAATTCTTCCCACCACAAAGAAAAATCCATGTAACTGAAGAAAACTGTGTGGGTTGTGGTGAATGTATATCTGTTTGCCCTGTTAATAGTATATGGTTAAAACAACCTTCTCCAATTTATATTGAAGATAATTGTATTTTTTGCGGGCAATGTGTTGGTAAATGTAATTTTAATGCCCTCACTTTAAAAGATGAATTTCTCATGAATAAAAATCATGACATGTTCTTTATTAGAAAGAATATAGAAAATAGAAGAGAAGGTAAAAATGAAATAAATCATACATCATGCCAGATATGTGAAGTATGCACTAAAATATGTCCAGTAAAAGCAATAGCTATTAAAGATGATTTAATTTCAGTTGAAGATAAAATTTGTATTTCTTGCAGAGAATGTGAAGCTATTTGTCCTGTAAATGCTATTAAATTTAATGAAAATGTGAATTTTTCTTAAAGTTTCAATGCTAATCTTTTTCTTATATCTATATTACATGCCATATATATTAAATATAAATATAATAAATTAATATATATATTATATTAATAGATGTAAAAAAATTATGATTATCTGGTAATATTATTTATAAAATGTATTATATTCCTTTTAAAAAAATAAAGATGTTTTAATAAAAATAATATGTATTTTTTTAACTAAATCAAATAATTTTAAAAATAATAGGAGAATTTATAATGAGTAAAAAAAGTAAACTTAATACTGTTGGTTACATTGCATTAATTATTATTGCATTAATTGTTTCTCAACACTTAAATGTTGTTGTTTCTGAAAGTATGGAACCACTTATGTACAAAGGAGATATTGTTGGTATTGAAAAAACTGGTCTTTTTGGTTTAAAAGAATTTGATGCAAAGGATATAAAAGTAGGAGATATTGTTGTTTATAACTCAGAATGGTTTTCAGGAGGTCCAATTATCCATAGAGTTATTAATATCACAGAAGTAAATGGTAGCAAACTTTACACAATAAAAGGAGATAATAATCCTAT
>JAITXE010000044.1 GCA_031284925.1 Methanobrevibacter sp. | reverse complement strand
TTGTCTAGGATAGTGGAATTTCAAAGAGTTTTGAAGTTTGTTCCCATAATTATTTAATGATTAAGTCACATTATAATCATGTTATACACCATTTGAAATTCAGCAATTTTTTCTTTGAATCAGTTAATGAATGGTATCCGTTCACAGTTATTATGGATTTTAATCACTATTTTTATAATTAAAAATTATTTAAAGATAGTTTAATAGAAATATTCCAATTATAAGCATTTTACAAGTGGAAGCTTAAGAGAGTAAGCAGATTTGAAGACAGTACAGAACAGAATTTATTATGTTATGAATAAGTTTTATTTTTAGATATATTATTATTTGTTCACAGTATGTTTTTTAAGCGATTAATTGCTTCTTGAATGTTTTCATAAGATGTAGCATAAGAAATCCTTATATTATTTTCACATGAAAGACCAAAACCACTTCCTGGAACCATAATAACTCCAGATTTTGATGCTTTTTTTAGATAATCATCAGTATTTTTAACTTTGGGGAATACATAAAATGCACCTTGAACATTAGTATGTTCTAATCCTAAATCATCTAATCCATTTAAAATAAGGTCTTTTCTTCTTTTAAATTCTTTTACTAAATTTTCAATATATTTTTGAGGACCTTTTAATGCTTCATAAGCACCTAGTTGAGAAATAGAACTCACACATGCTGTGTTGTATTGGTGAACCTTTAGCATTTCTTCTATTAAATAGTTAGGGCCTGTTAAGTATCCAACTCTAAGACCAGTCATGGCATATGTTTTTGAAAATCCATTGATTAAAATAGTATTATCACTAAATTGAGCTGGGGAATAATGTTTTCCTTTATATATTATTTTTTCATAAATTTCATCACTAATTATAATGAAATCATGATCAATAGATAAATCAGCAATAGCTTTAATATCTTCTTTATCCATAACAGCACCTGTTGGATTAGAAGGGGAGTTTAAGATAATTGCTTTGGTTTTTGAACTTAATTTATCTTGAACCTCTTCATATTTCATTTTATAATCATTTTCAAATCTTATTTTAACAGGAATGGGGTTTCCTTCTGATAATTCAACACATGCTTTATATGATAAAAACCCAGGGTCTGGAATTAAAACTTCATCACCTTTATTAACTAAGCTTTGTGTGGCAATATATAATGCTTCACTTGCACCCGCAGTAACCATGATTGATTGAGAATCAACATGCACGCAATTATCCATTTTAAGTTTTTTAGATATTTCTTCTCTAAGTTCTATACATCCTTTATTAGATGTGTATTTAGTAAATCCTTTTTCAAGACCTTGAATCATCCGTAATTTAACATTTTCAGGTACATCAAAATCAGGTTCTCCAATTCCTAAATTAATAGAATTTTTATTCGTAACTTCAAATATTTTCCTAACATCAGACAATTCTACTTTTTCAAGTCTTTTAGCTATTTTGTTCATTTAAACAACTCTATACTTTATAATGATTTTATAAATATATCTAAAATTATATATTAATAATTTATTATTAAAATAATGGTATTTAAAGAGAATTTTAAAAAACATAGATGATTACATATATATTATTATATCTTAATAAATATTAGATTAAATATTTAAATAGATTATAAATAATATATTAATACAGATGATTATTAATAATTCATTTTATAAACGATACATACGATATTAATAAAACATATAGTATTTTAATAAATTTAAGGTTTTATAAATCTTAAATAGCAATCGGTGAAAAAGTGATAAAAGTTGGAATACTTGGTGCAACAGGAATGGTGGGGCAAAGATTTATTGAGATTCTTGATAAACATCCTAATTTTGAGATTTCTTCATTAACAGCTTCATCAAAATCAGTAGGTAAAAGATATGAAGATGCTGTAACATGGTATATTGATGATTTTATGCCAGAATCTGTTAAAGATATTATTGTAAGTGAAACTAATCCAAATGCTGTTTATAAAGATGTTGAGATATTTTTTTCTTCTCTTCCAACTGAGCATGCAAAAATTGTAGAGCCAAAATTTGCTGAAAAATTTATTGTGGCTTCTAATGCAAGTGCTATGCGTATGGTAGATGATGTTCCTCTTGTTATCCCTGAAGTAAATCCTGAATTTTTAGATTTAATTGAAATTCAACAGAAAAATAGGGGGGGGGATGGATTTATTGTCACAAATCCAAATTGTTCTACTATAGCTTTGGCTTTGACATTAAAACCAATATATGATAATTATAATATTAACCGAGTTTATGTTTCAACTATGCAAGCAGTTTCTGGTGCAGGATATAATGGTGTTCCATCAATGGCAATTGTTGATAATTTAATTCCGTTTATTGATAGTGAAGAAGAAAAAATGGAAAGTGAAACTTTACATATTCTTGGGAAAATAGAGGAAAACAATGTTAAAAATGCAAATTTTAATTTAAGTGCAAGTTGCTGTAGAGTAGCTGTTTTAAATGGGCACACGGAGAATGTTTTCATAGAACTTGATGGTGATGTTGATATTTTAGATATAAAAAGTAAATTATCTGGATTTAAAGGTTTGCCTCAAGAACTTAATCTTTTCTCAGCACCCCAAAACCCAATTATTGTTAAGGAAGAAAATAATCGTCCTCAACCTCGTATGGATAGAAATGCTGGAAATGGAATGAGTGTTACTGTAGGAAGACTTAGAAAAGATTCAGCATTTAATAATAGTTTTAAATATACATTAGTTGGCCACAATACAATTCGTGGTGCTGCTGGAGCTTCTATTTTAAATGCAGAATTAATTGCTGAAAAATTACTTTAATAAATTACTAACTAATGGGATAAAATGGTATCTGGTAATGATAAAAAAAATCTTGAAAACTTTGTTAAATCTTGTTTATTAGAAATTAATCAACTTAAATCAGATTTAGCCGAGTTTCAAACGGGAGAAAGCTTTTTAAAAACTAAAAATAGTATAAGTAAAATGGAAAATATTATCAAAGCTAAAGATGATGAGAATATCAAGCTAAAAAAACTTATAGAGGAAAAAGAGAAAATCATATCTGATAAACAGTCAATTATAGATGAAAATGTTAAACAAATTCAAGAATTGAAAAATTTTCAAGGTTCATTTAATGAAATTAAAGATGATCTTCAAAAAGACATTAATCAATATAAATCCGATGAATTAGAAAAGAATAGTATTGATTTGAAAGAAACATTAACCAGTATGTTAGAGAAAGATAAACAGATAAATGAATATTTAAATGAAATTGAAGGATATAAATATAAAATTAATCAACTTGAAAATAATCCATATCATAAAGAACATTTAAATCTTAAAGAAGAAATAACCTCTAAAAACAAGATAATTGAAGAGCTTAAATTAAGCAGTGGCAATGAAAAAATCTTTGATTCTCTTAATAATGATTTAAATTCTAAGAATAAAGAAATTAAAGAGCATAATGAAAAAATCAATGCTTATGAGAAAGAAATTGAAGAATACAAATATAAACTGAAAAAATCTGATGATGAACTTCAAGCTCATGATAGAGAATTGGAAAATCATAAAGAAATGAGCTTAAAAGTAAAAGAACTTCAAGCTATTATTAATAGAAAAAATATTGAATTGGATGAAATTAAAGATAATCAAAAAAAACACGAAAATAAAATAGAATTTTTAAAAGAAGAACTAGAAAAATTAAATGCAATTATTCCACAAAAGGATAATAAAATCATCTCCTTAGAAAGTAAAATAGGTATTGGTAAAAATAAATTTGAATTCCTTGAAAAAGAAAAGAAATCTTCAAAAGAGATTATATCCATCAAAGATAAATTAATTGAAAGCTTAGAATCTAAACTTAATTTTGATGAAAATCTTTTAAAAGATTTAAACAATCAACTAAACCAAAAAGAGATTTTTATTAAAGATTTAGAAACTAAAATTTCTGAAAATAAAAATAATACCATAGAAAAAAATACTGATTATAAAGAAAAATACAATGATTTATCTAATCAATTAAAAGAGAAAGACAAAAGAATTCATGAGCTAGAACAACTTAAATCATTATTGAAAGAACTTGATATAAATTATGATGAGAATTATAATAAAAATAAATAAATTTACAAGGATTATATATGGCTTGGTAAAAATAACACTAAAAACAAGGTTAAGGATAAGTTTTAAAAATGGACTGACTGGGAATTGAACCCAGGGCCTCCGCCATGCCAAGGCGACGATCTACCGTCTGAGCTACCAGCCCACAAGATTTATAATTAAGTAATACACGCATTTATTTCTTTTTCTATTGATATTCATTATATAATTAATACAACACAAATATAATAATATTATCCTTACTTTAAATCATATAATGCCGATAATAATCATCGGTTGTTAAAATAGGAAAATTTCATTTTTAAACAACAAGATTAATATCAATAGTATTAAGAAATTATAACTCACATTATATATAAATGTTTTGATAGAATATTTAAAACATTACACTATGAAACACTCTTTAATAAGTATAAATAAACATGTAACAGCCAATATTCGTATCAAATTTTTTAGAATTCTTGTACACTTTTTGAAGATATATTAATAAGTTCTTGAAGATTTTCAGCCATTTTTTTTATTCTATCCTTTGAATTACTAATAAAATTTAAATTATCATCTGAATTTTGTGGAGAAACTAGAAAAATAGCTTTTTTTGAAGATAATGATAGAATATTCATTTGATTTAAATTTTTTAAAACTCTTCTTTTAAGTTTTTCATCCCCAATATCTTTTCCAAGAAATATCGGTGTTTTAACAGCTGAAGATATTTTGTAATTAGATCTTGCACTCATTCTTTCTTCTTTTCTATTGTTTAATATTATATCAGAGCTTAAATCTAAATTCAAATCTCGAAGTGGAATACCAAGATCAGATAAAGCTATTAAACGTTCATCATTTTCAGGCAAATTATTTTTTATTTTTGATAAAGATAAAGATCCTATTGTGCCTCCCGTTTTTTTCCCAAAGATAGGACCTTCACCAACATAAAAACCTGCTTCAATTAACCCTGATCTAACAGGAGCAGATGAGGTATAAGTCATTAAAACTCCATTGTCTTTAATAATTCTCTTTAACTGAATGAAGAAATCTACAGTAAAAAGTTCTGGGCATAAATCTGGTGAAAATGGATCTAAAAATATACCATCATAACGATTTGAAGGAAGTTTTTTAATAGCTACTCTTACATCTTCACAAAACAGTTTTAAATATATATTTTCAGGTATTGGACCTTTTTCTAAATTTAGAGATAAAACCCCATTTTCTATTAATTTATCTTCAATAACTTTTTTAATAATCTCATGAGATTTAATAGGGCTTGGGATTAATAATCCAACAGACAAAATCCAAGGAGAAATTTCAACCATATCAATATGAAGTTTAGGATTGTTTAGATCATTATTATTGGAATTATTAAATTTATTTGAAAATTCTTCTATTAAAGCAGCTGAATTATATCCAAGACCACTACAAATATCTAATACATTTAGATCAGTATTATCCATATCAAAAGGATTTACAAACTTTTCAAAAGATTCTGTAATAGCACCTTTAAAGGTGTGCATTCTTTGATAAGTATTATTAAATCCCTTAACATTTAATGTAAATGAACCATCTTCAGTTTTATCTAAATAATCTAAAATAAGAGTACTTAAGTTTTGACGATATTTACTATCTTTAGTTTCAAGCTCTTTTAAAAAGTAATCTTTAATTAAATTGAATAAAATATCCATAGAAAACACATATTTTTAAAAATTAAGAATTTATTTAAAATAAAAGCTTATTTTCTTTGCAGTAATTCTAAATAAGAAGTTCTTTCAAAATCATTTACAATGTTTAAGCTACTGAATAATTCATAAATCTTATCTATTGAGAATTGATATTCTGTTTCATCTTCTAAACCAATTTCTATTTCAATATAAGGTTCTAATCCTTCAACATCATCTAAACTTACAATACAGTCATCTAATTCATATATTTCTCTTGTTTTTTTAACAAACCCTCCTTTATAAAATCCTAATTTTTCAAAAATTTTAAGTATTTTATCTCCATCTTCAACACCCACTTCAATTTCTTCCCTAGTTTTAGAATGTGTATCAATTTTAGATCCTTTATACGTAATTACATTTGTTTCAATGTTTTTCTTAATAATTTTCCTTATTCTAAAAGCTTTATCATTTTTAACAAATCCTATATCATCTCTTTCAAAATAAATATCTTCTTGAATTTCATCACCAACTTTAGTTCCATTAAGTTTTTCTAATCTTTTTTTAACCTCAGTAAAATCTTTTACTTTTGCCTTTACTTCTACTTCAATCAAAATATCACTTATACCCTATATTTTTATATATCTACTAAAATTTGTTAGAATTATTATATTAGTCATAAATCACTTTTTTAAACATATGGCACATAACCAATCAGTACCTTCTTTTGTAAAAGTAGATATGTTTTTGAAATTTTCTTGTTCTAATGCTGAACTAAGTGCTTCTGGTGAATATATTTGCATACCTAATAGTTCTTTTAAGCCTTTATTAACACCCATATCATTAAGAGATTCCTTAGATCCTGGCCCTTTTTGTGATGATTCATTACAAACAAAAAATATTCCATCCTTTTTAAGTACTCTATGCACTTCTTTTAAATTTTCTATAAAATCTGGCCAAAAATATATTGTTTCAAATGCAGTTACAATATTAAAAAATTCATTATCAAATGGTAGCTTAGACACATC
>JAITXE010000061.1 GCA_031284925.1 Methanobrevibacter sp. | reverse complement strand
AACATATTCATGCACATTTCTTCAGATGGTAAACAGCATTCTTCATGATTTAAAAACTTTTGATGTCATATATTAGTTAATAATATTTAAAGTTTTGTAATGATAAGTACACATGAGTGAATTTTAAAATAAAGAAAAAAATAAAATAGAAACTAATTTATTCAGATTAATTGTATTGAATCAAATTCTCTTCAGCTGAAACTGGTTTAACTTTTTCCATTGCTTTAGTAAATGATTTCATTGAAACTTTATTGGCTTGCATATCATCTCTAAGAGTTAACATAGCTGCTTCTCTGCATACTGTTTCAATATCTGATCCAACATATCCTTCAGTTTTTTTAGCTAATTTATCAAGTTTAACATCATCTGACAATGGCATGCCTTTTGTATGAACTTTAAAAATAGATAATCTTCCTTTTTCATCTGGATTTTTTACTTTAATATGCCTATCAAATCTTCCAGGCCTTATAAGTCCAGTATCAAGAATGTCAGGTCTGTTTGTGGCAGCTATAATAGCTACATCTCTAAGTTCTTCTAGACCATCAATTTCCGTGAGTAATTGGTTTACAACTCTTTGAGTTACTCCAGAATCAGTTGATGCTCCTCCTCTTGAACTTGCTATTGAATCTATTTCATCAAAGAATATTATTGTGGGTGCAGTTTGTCGTGCTTTTCTAAATATTTCTCTAATACCTTTTTCAGATTCTCCAACCCATTTAGATAATAGTTCAGGTCCTTTAACTGATATAAAATTAGAGTCACTCTCATTTGCCACTGCTTTTGCAAGTAAAGTTTTACCTGTGCCTGGAGAACCATAGAGTAACACTCCTTTCGGTGGTTTAACACCAAATTTCTCAAAGCTTTCAGGATATTTTAAAGGCCATTCAATTGCTTCTTGTAATTCTTGTTTTGGACTTTCTAATCCTCCAATATCATCCCATTTAACATTTGGGATTTGAACAAGAATTTCTCTTAAAGCGGATGGTTGAATTTCTTTTAGTGCTTCTCTAAAATCATTTTTTTTAACTATTAGTTTTTGTAATATTTCATTTGGAATCTCTTCATCTGTTTTAATATCGGGCAATACTCTTCTTACAACTCTCATAGCTGCTTCTTTACATAGTGCTTCAAGATCTGCTCCTACAAAACCATGTGTGATTTCAGCTAACTCATCTAAATTAACATTTTCATTAAGTGGCATTCCTCGTGTGTGAATTTCAATGACTTCTTTTCTTCCATCTTTATCTGGAACACCAATTTCTATTTCGCGGTCAAATCTTCCAGGTCTTCTAAGTGCTTGATCTAATGAATCTGGTCTGTTAGTTGCACCAATTACAACAACTTGCCCTCTTGCTTTTAATCCATCCATTAAGGTTAATAACTGAGCAACTATTCTTCTTTCAACTTCACCTTGAGTTTCTTCTCTTTTTGGAGCTATTGCATCTAATTCATCTATGAAAATTATGGATGGAGCATTTTCTTCTGCTTCTTCAAAAAACTCTCTTAAATTTTCTTCAGATCCTCCAACATATTTACTCATAATTTCAGGCCCATTAATTGCTATGAAATGAGCATCACTTTCACTTACAACAGCCTTTGCAAGTAAGGTTTTTCCTGTTCCTGGTGGACCATGCATTAAAACCCCTTTTGGTGGTGAAATTCCAAGCCTGTCAAATAGTTCAGGTCTTTTAAGAGGAATTTCGATCATCTCCCTAACTTTCTTAACTTCCTCTTTAAGACCCCCAATATCCTCATAATTAACATTTACAAGGTTAAAAACTCCTTCAATTTTAGAAATATCAACAGCTTTTTCTTGAATTTCAAGATTAGTATTTTGACTTACTATAACAGCCCCAGCAGGATTTGTAGAAACTACAGCGAGTTTAATTTCGCCTAATTGAGGAATGTTTTGACTAAATATGTCATCAAAGAATCCTCCACCTCTTATTGGCATTCTTTTTCTAAAACCAGAGTTGATTATATCTCCTTGTACCATTGTTTTATTTATAAATAAATGTGTAACATCACCCTGAATTTTGATATTATGTTCAATAGGTGCGAGTACAACTTTTTTTGCCTCTTTAATTTCTGCCTTTTTAACATCTATTTCTTCCCCAATAGAAGTTCCAGCATTTTTACGAATTGTCCCATCAATTCTTATGGTTTCTAACCCAATATCAGATTGAGATGGTACAACACGTGCTGTAGTAGTTTTATTCCCTTTAACCTCAATTATATCTCCTTCTCTAAGATTAAATTTTTCCATACTTGTCGGGTCAATTTTAGCTATTCCAACTCCAACATCACTTTGTGAAATAGCCTCAGCAACTTTAAGTTTATTATCTTGATTCATAGTTATATCCTCCAATCATAAACCTGACTATTAATTTATTGTTTAATTTATTAGTTTGTATCTTTTTTATAATTTTAATAAGTAAATATGAGTAGTTTAATTAATAGTGTAAATAATTTTTAATTATATAATTCTAAATGATGAAATTTTTATTGCCATATATTTCTAAATAATGCATTGAGAATAATTAATTTGTAAAAAATCTAAAAAAATGAATATTCGGATTAAAATAACAAAAGCTGACATTTTTATTTAAAGTTATTATCATTATAACTTTTAGTTAACTTTTGTAATTTTAATTATGTTTCTTATCATATATAAACTTTTCGGTTTATAATATAATATTATATAATAATTATTGATTAAATATTCAATTAGTAATTAATTATAATGGGGGATTAAAATTTTATCAATTATATCTATTCTTTCTTTAATCATTATTGGAATATGTGCGGGTTTTGTTTCAGGATTACTTGGAGTTGGAGGAGGTTTTATTTTAGTTTCCACTCTATTTTTGTTAATGAATGCAAATGGGATTGATTCTTCGCTTTCATTAAAATCATCACTTGGAACAAGTTTAACTGTTATCTTCCCAATAGCTATTTTCAATTCATATAATCATTATATAAACTCTAAATTTGATATAAAGATTGGTGTAATACTTGGCTGTTTTGGATTAATTGGGGGATTAATTGGAGGTTCAGTAGCTATTAATGCAGATTCTGAAATTTTAAGAAAAATTTTAGCTATTGCATTTTTTATAATGGCTTTACAAATGATTTTTAAAACAAAGAAAGAGAAAGAAAAAAAAGTAATATCTAAACATGAAAAAATAGATTTGAGAAAATTAGTTTATATTGGATTTTTAGGATTAGGAGTTGGGTTTTTATCAGGGCTATTTAGTTTAGGGGGAGGATTATTTATTATTCCTGCACTAAGCATTATTTTAGGGTTTAGTATGATTGAGGCTATAAGAACATCCACTGTTTTTATTTCAATAACAGCTATTGGAGGAGTCTTACCTTATTTATTAACTCATGTAAATAATAATCTTTTTTTAATAGGATATGTTAATATCATTTATGCTTTAGTAATACTTGTTTTTTCAATTCCAACAGGTTATATTGGTACTAAATTAGCTTATAAAACTAATGAAAAAGTATTAAGGTATATATTGGCATTGGTTTTAATTTATTTATCATTAAGCCTATTTGGCTTAGATTTATTTAGTTTAATAGTTAATATTTTAATTTAGTATCTAATATTAGTTTAATAATTTAGATTATAAAAGAATATATTTAATTAATGAGTACTTAAGTTAAATTATTTAAAAAGTATTATACATTTACTTTAAAGCTTATTAAATGATACTGCAAACTGCAACAAGGTTTTACTTCTTCACTGTTGAAACTATTTTTTCCATATTCATCTAAAAGTGATGATAATCTAAAAGAAAAGTTATCTAATTTATCTAAATCAAATAATTTAATATTTCCTATAAACGAATCTTGATTTGATAATGAAACAGTTGTAATTTCAGAAAATTCATGCTTATAATCTTTTAAAATAATTTTTATTCTATTTAATAGTTCTACTTTTAAAATTTCTTCTTTTATATTTCTTTTCTTAAACATTAAATCACATAACTTCTTTTTATTTTTTAATAAATAATATTATTTTAAGATGTTTTTATACATTTTGGAAAAAATCATTTGAAATTGCACTTCCAATTAATCAATATATTTATATCATTTAGTAAATAAATTAATAAATAATTTATTAAAAATAATGAAATAAGTTAGGAAATTATTTAAAGTTATATGAATTAAATTAACTGATTAGATATAAATTATTACATAAGGGGAAAATTTAATATGGAAAAAGAAAAAAAAATGAAAATACTTAAAAGTGTTTTAATAGTAGTGATTTTAGTGAGTATTGCTTTTACTATCAGAGCCCAAACATATAATGTGGGAACAGATTCTCCAGAAGTTAGGGGGATGTTTACTGATTCAGATGGACTTCCTTACTTTAGTGAAATGGACTCTTACTATCATTTACGACTTGTTGAAGATATTGTAAATCATGGTTATCTTGGGGATACAGTTATAAATAATTCTGTATGGGATGAACATAGACTTTCTCCAGATGGGATTGCTTTTAATTATCAGCCCATGATTTTTTATGTGACTTTGCTTTTCTTTAAAATAGTAAGTTTGATATTTGCTAATATCCCCATAAAATTTGTAGCATATTGGACTGGTGCTCTTTTAGGTTCACTGACTGTTATTCCTGCTTTTTTAATAGTTAAAAAAATAACCAATGATTATGGTGGTATTGTTGCTGCATTACTTGTTGCAATGTCTCCTAATTTCTTTTCCCACACATTTGCTGGATTTTATGATACAGATATGTTCACTGTATTGCTCCCACTGCTTATGTTATTCTTTTTTATAGAGAGTTTCAGGCAAAAAAATACTAAATATAGAATAATATCTACAATACTTGCAGCAGCTACTGTAATTATATTTTCTATTTCATGGGTAGGTTATATATTTTATCCAGCTATTTTTGTTTTTGCAATCATCCTGTTCTTAATTATAGGAGTTATATTTAAGTTAAATTTAATTAAGCCTTTAAAAAATTATAAGAATATATTAGATTGGTTTATAAATCAAAAAGAGATATTTGCTATAACTATTTTTATATGTTTATCATTTGTTGGATTACTATTTACTACTGAAGGAATTAATGGTGTTTCAGGTGCTATATCACGCCTTATTGGATCTGTAAATCTTCAAAATGTTGGTACTGCCATTAATGATTATCCTAATGTTATGATTTCAGTTGGAGAAATGCAAAAACCAGAGATTCTTTATGGTGGTCTACCTGCTTTGTTTTCTTCAAGTAGTGGTGGTTTAATTAATGCTGTTGGAGGAATATTAGTATTATTTAGCTCTTTAATTATGATATTTGTTTTTATTAGTAGTTTCTGGAAATTAAGAAACATTAAAAATAAGGATTTAAAGAACAAAAAGCTTTCTAAATCTAAAAGAAAGAGTGCTAAGTCTTTTACATCATCCCAACAAACCTCATTTATTAGTAAATTCTCTAATCAGATAATAAATAAAAATATAGAAGAAAGTAAAAAAGAAATATTATTCTATCTTAGTATTTTTGGTTCTTGGATATTTATATCACTGATTGCTTCTCTTACAGCTTCAAGATTTATACCATTTTTAGTTATTCCTATTGCCTTAACATCAGGAATATTTGTAGGATATCTTCATGATTATATTAAAAAATATATGAGTATTAATAATCAATTATATATTTGCATATTATGTTCTATATTAATAAGCTATTCTTTGCTAATAGTATTTTATAATTTTATTTATCCAGGAATCATACTTGTTATACTATTTACTCTCTCATATATCATGATTAATCTTCAAAAAGATGATGCTAAATGGCTTAGTAAATTTAAAGGAATTAAAAAGTTGAAAATTACTGGAAGTTTTGTTATTATATTGATAAGTTTAACTCTTATTGCACCAACAATTACAGGAGCTTATAATATGTCAATACATTCACAACCAGGTACCAGTGATCCTATGTGGAATGCTATGCAGTATGTTAATGAAACTCAGCCAAATAATACAGTTATAGCATCTTGGTGGGATTTTGGTTATTTATTTGAAATAGCTGCAGATAAAATGACTGTATTTGATGGAGGTGCACAATCTGGTCAAAGAGCCTACTGGATAGGAAAAGCTATTTCAACCTCAAATGATAAATTATCCAAAGGTATTCTTGAAATGTTAGCCACAACAGGAGATAAAGCAGCAAATACATTATATAATTACACTAAGGATAAAGGGAAATCTGCAGGAATTATAGAAGAAATTTTACCTATCCCAAAAACCGATGCAATAAGCACACTGACTGGAAAATATAACCTAACTCAAATTCAAGCAGAAACCGTTACAAACTACACACATCCAGATAATCCAAGACCAGTTGTCTTTGTAATGAGTTCAGATATGATTAGTAAATCTGGTTGGTGGACTTACTTTGGTTCTTGGGATTTTGAAAGCCAAGAATCCAAACAACTTTCTTATATTACACCTAATTCCCAATATTCATCCCAAGTAACACAAAATGAAAATGGAAGTACCATAGAAGTCGTAAACTATGCTCAAGGTCAAGGAAATAATTCCATTGTTTATAAAACCATAATTGATAAACATAATGATGGATCCATAGATGCAAAATTTGTTGCAACCCATGACGATGGAAGTCCAATTAAACTTCAAGATGGAACAGATTTCACTCCAAGATTTGGTAATAAAGAAGTAAGTCTTGCAAATGTGAAACTTGTAGAAGATGGGAATTTAACTGCAACTAAAACACTTAATGAAAGTGGTGATTTTTCAGCATTTGTTATAGGTGAACAGGGAATGTATCAAGGAATTTTAATGCAAAAAGATCTTGAAGATTCTATGTTTACAAAACTGTATCTTAACAACGGAGCAGGTCAAAGCTCATTTGAAAACATTAATAAACAAAATGGTGTTTCTCTATGGAAAGTTAAAAGATAATTTAAAAATGTGAAAATATGGATGAGGATAGTAAAATAAAGAAAATAGAGGAAGAAATACATAAAACACCTTATAATAAAGCTACCTCACACCATATTGGTAAACTTAAAGCTAAAATATCTAAACTAAAAGAAGATTCACTTAAAAGAAGTGGTTCTGGAACTAAAGGTAAAGGATTCCATGTGAAAAAAAGTGGAGATTCCACAGCTGTTTTAGTGGGATTTCCATCAGTAGGAAAATCAACATTATTAAATGAACTAACTAATGCAGAATCTAAGGTTGGTGCATATCAATTTACAACATTAGACATAATTCCAGGAATAATGGAATATAAAGGAGCTAAAATACAAATTTTTGATATACCTGGAATAATTACAGGTGCGGCAGGTGGAAAAGGAAGAGGTAAAGAAGTTTTATCAGTATCAAGAACAGCTGATTTAATTTTAATAGTTTTAGATGTTTTCAACCCATCACATCTAAATGTCATAATCAAAGAAATTAAAGACATTGGAATTAGGCCAAATGAAACTCCCCCAGATGTTACTATTCGTAAAAAAAGGGTTGGAGGAATTAGTGTTTCATCAACTCTGAAGTTAACACATTTAAACGAACAAACAATAAAATCAATTTTAAATGAATATGGAATACATAGTGGTGATGTTTTAATAAGAGATGATATTAATGTTGATCAATTTATTGATGCAATAGAAGGAAATAGAACTTATATTCCCACAATGGTTCTTTTAAATAAAGTTGACCTTGTAGATGAAAGTTATCTTCAAGAGATTAAAAAAACACTCCCAAGTTGTATACCAATTTCTGCTGATAAAAATCAAAACATTGAATATCTTAAAAAACGAATCTTTCAAGAATTAGGTCTAATGAGAACTTACTTAAAACCCCAAGGAAGAAAAACAGATCTTGAAGACCCATTAATCGTGAAAAAAGGTTCCACAGTAATAGACATAGCAGAAAAACTACATCGAGAATTTGTTAAAAACTTCAGACATGCCAAAGTATGGGGAACGTCAGTCAAGTTCCCAGGTCAAAAAGTAGGTCCAGAACACGTATTAGAAGATAAAGATATTCTAAGAATCATATTAAAAAAATAATATAATTGATTAATACTAATAAACTAAAATTAATAATAAAATTTTGATAGTTATTTAAAATAGTTTATTGAAATTAGTAACATTTATTAACTATAAAAGATAATAATAAGATATGTTTAAATTTAGTTTTGATGAGTTAATAGATATTATATTGTCATTTTTTGTTATTTCAATTGCATTTTCAATATTATACTCAAGAACGGATATAAGTCAAGCTATTAATATCGTCCCCATAGTTATGGTAGGTGCTGGACTTGGATTTATATTTCATGAATTAGCACATAAATTTGTGGCTATTCATTATAATTATCAAGCAGAGTTTAAAAAATGGATGCCAGGATTGATTTTCTCATTAATTAGTCCATTTTTAGGATTTATGTTTGCAGCTCCAGGTGCTGTTTATATCTATGGAAATCAGATAACAGATAGAGTAAATGGGATAATATCTGTAGCAGGACCTATAACAAATATTGTATTAAGCATAGGTTTTTTATTATCTGCAGCATATGCAATAGCAAATCCTCAATCAATTGGTGAAAACCAGATGATATTAAGTATGTTTATCTTAGGATTTTCTGTTAATGCGATGTTAGCACTTTTTAATTTAATACCATTCTCTATTTTAGATGGTGCAAAAGTATTTAGATGGGATCCTATTATTTGGCTTATTGTGGCCGCAATAGCTGGAGGATTGCTTTATATTTCTATGACTTCACAAAGAGAAATTTTAATTTTCCTTGCAAACCTTATCAAATGTTAACTTTTATTTATTCTATTTAAATTTATATTCTTTTAAAACAAATTTAAAAAATATTAAAATAAGATTAAAAAGAGGATATAATTAAATGAAAGAATATAAATACATGAAATAATACAATACATTAGAAATATAAAGCAAATGAAAGAATATAAAAGTGATTAAATGTTGAATGATATTCCTGTGAGTTATTCAGATAGTAGCTTTAGAACAGTTACTCCTCAAGAAACAATTGAAAACTATCAGAACAGGATAAAAACTGCTGGAATAACTCGTATAAGTGATATTACACATTTAGATTCTGTTGGAATCCCAGTATTTACGGCTGTTAGACCAAATTCTCAAGATGGTAGTGTTAGTGTTTATGCTGGAAAAGGTGCTACGAAATCTCAAGCAAAAGCATCTGCTATGATGGAGGCATATGAAAGATATTCTGCTGAAAGACAAGAATCAGATGATGAAAGAATTATAGTATCTTCCTTTAAAGATCTTCCCAATTCAATTGATTTAAATAGTTTAAATCTTCCAAAGGATATAAACTACGATGATGATAAGATTGAATGGATTAAATCTAAGGAAATAAACACCGGAAAAGAATATTATGTCCCTGCTAATGGAGTTTTTCACCCATATCTTAACTCTTCATATTTAAAACTATTTAGATCTAATACAAATGGTCTTGCATCAGGTAATGTTCTTGAAGAAGCTATTCTTCATGGGATATTTGAAGTGGTTGAAAGAGATGCATGGAGTATATTTGAATTAACTAAAATTAATAATAAAGAAATTGAGCTTAATGATTTTAAAAATCCATTAATAATTGATATGCTTGAAAAATTTAAAAAAAGAGATATAGATATTAAGCTAATGAACTTAACAGCTGATGTTAATATTGTAACAATAGCTGCAAGTTCAGATGATAAATCTTTAAAGGATCCTGCACTTCTTACATTAGGTATTGGAACTCATTTAAATCCAGAAATAGCAGTTTTACGTGCTTTAAGTGAGCTTGCTCAAAGCAGAGTAACACAAATTCATGGAACTCGTGAAGATACAACAAGAGTAGATTTCATGAGAAAAGCAGGATATGAACGGATGAAGAGGATTAATAAAGCTTATTTCCAACATGAAGAAGAAAAAATCAATATAAATGATATTAAAGACCAAAGTTCAAATTCCTTAAAGAAAAATATAGATATCTCCACACAACAATTAAAAAAAGCCTCATTAAATAAGATTTTATTTACAGATTTGACAAAAAGTGAGATTGGAGTTAATGCTGTAAGAGTAATAATTCCAGAAGCTGAACTCTACTCTTTAGATCCTGATAGAATTGGAAAAAGAGCATTAAAATATCAAGAAAAACATTCATAGCTTATTAAACATTTTTACTCATACATTTCAATGATTTTATTTATGGTACTATAAAAATAGCATGGTTTTAAGAATCTAAATTTTGATTTTAAAGTGAAAAAATTTTAAGTCATGATAAGATTCTCAATGTACTTAATTAATGATTTTTAAATCCAAAAACCATAATAAAGTTACAGCACCCAATTTTAAATCATCTTATCCAGTAAAAGCATTCGTTCATATATTTACTTATTTTTTTTTAAGTGCTTTTATAAAATTTTTAAGCTTCATCCATCTCCACATCATCAAGATTTAGATTGTTTTCAAGTAAATATTCATGAATCTTTTTATGATATCTTCCAACAGTATGTCTATGTATGTCAAGTTCTTTTGAAAGTTGTGGAGCACTTTTAAATTTTATATTGATCATTATGTAAAGTATTTTTCCGAATGGTATTTTTATGTCTGCAAATATGGTATTTGTAAAATCAGTGAAGTTTTTACCACATCATTGCAACTATAATCATTCAGCTAAACTTTAATTTTAATTTCAATTAAAAAAACACAATGAATTTTATTATATTGCTTCCATTAAATTTTAAAGTATATTATTAAAGTTATAAAAATTAAATAATGTATTAATAAATCTTATTCATTATCATTTATATTAGTAAAATAAAAAAAACTTCATTTGTAAGTTATAAGCATATATTACATTAAATTATATTTCAGAATAATAGTGGCACCATAAAAAAACTTCATAATGTGTTATTTCAATTTTCAAAAGAATCAGAAAATTTATCTCCTTTAAACATATTAGTTTATTATTTAGAACAGAAAATGAATAAAATAAGTGAAAATGGATAAAATATTAGTTATTATGGGGAAATAATGAAAACATAACACATGATTTATTCATGAACATGAATTTAATCTTATTCTAATAAATATAATACTCGATTCATCTTTAAATACATCGGGGGGGGGGGGGGGTGATTATGTTTAAAACCATGAAAAAGAATAATCCACCCATTACTAAAATAGACACTTATTAATTAACTTTAAATTAAACAGATAATTCTTAATGGAGTTTAATTTTAAGAATAAAACCGTTACACTTATATAATATAAAATATGATATAATAAATTTGTACATTGAATTCATATCATGTTTTCCGTGAATGTGATTTAATATTTAATTGTACAATTTTAAAAAAATGAGAGGTTATACCTTATATTAAGTGTAGCTATAATAACTTTAATGATAGTATGTGGAATGAATGGTGCCAGTGCAATAGTACCATGTACTAATAAAACTGTTTCTTTTATTATTGGGAACTTCCTTTATAATAATAAAGGAACCTTTGAAGGTGAAATCACTATAAGAGGTGCTAATGACCCAAGACGTGAAGACATTGACTTTTCTGGTTTAACAGGATACGAAAAAATCCAATACGGTAAATCAGGATCAGTCGCTAAAAGTATTGCATCAGCACGAA
Organism: Methanobrevibacter sp.; assembly: GCA_031284925.1. Classification (GTDB taxonomy): domain Archaea; phylum Methanobacteriota; class Methanobacteria; order Methanobacteriales; family Methanobacteriaceae; genus Methanovirga. Next base: position 1,667 of record JAITXE010000061.1, on the reverse strand, counting down.
TATCAGTAGATGCATATTAGGAGATACAATAATGATTAAAAAAATAGGAATAATAATATTATAAAATATGATATAATAAATTTGTACATTGTAATAATGGTTTGTTTAGTTAACAGTGTTAGTGCAAATGAATTAATATATGATCCAGTTGCATATGTAACAAATATAGTAGAATATAATCATACATATTATGATAAAGATTTAAATTTAAGTGTGTATAGAGAAGATTTGAATGAAACATTTGGAATAACTATAGAAAATGGTTTAAGTAATAGAGTAACACATGAGCTTAGGGACTTTCTTAAATTCAGAGGAAATGATAATAACGCGAGTATAATACCTTATAATGTAGGTACATGGAATGACCAGTATCATTTTGGTTATGCGATTCTACTTGGAGTGGATGAATGGGGAGACAAAATATATGAACCCCATTGTCAACCATTAAACATGACTTTTAATTTTGTGAAAAATGTATATAACTAAAATAATTATTGATAGTAGAGAACAGTTTCGGATTGAGAAATTACAGTTAATGTATCGTAAATTCAATCCTGCTGCTTCAATCACTGTTGAGGAGCTTGTCACTGGAGATATTTGTTTCTTTGCAGATGGTAGTGATAAGCCTATCCTTATGTGTGAAATTAAGGAGAAGAATGATTATATTGATAGTATGATTAGTGGCCATTTGTTTCATCAATGTGATAGGTTGCTTGATGAAACAAATCCTTTTCTTTGTATTGTGGGGAAACAGAACTTTTCAAATTATCATGACTTCAATAAAAATGCGTATTATGGGTCTATGGGAAGTATACTTTCTAAAGGTATTAATTGGAGGTATCTTGTTGTTTTGTCATAAAAGATCAGACAGATCATTTCATTTAAAAGGACATAAATTTCCAATATGTGCAAGATGTACAGGTTTAGTAACTGGTTTCATAATATATTTAATATTAGAATTAATGTATATTAGGTTACCTTTAGTTGTTAGCTTATGTTGTATACCATTAATTATTGATGGTGGAGTACAATTAGTAACCGATTATGAATCTAATAATATTAAGAGATCTATTAGTGGTTTATTATATAATGGGGTCATATAGTTTAATAACGGTGATTTTATGAGTATTTTAGATATATTAAAAAATGAAGATGATAGTTTCAATATTAAGAAAGTTATAGGAGGTTGTTGTGGATTAATTATAATAGTAGTAATATTAATGATTGCTTTTTCAGGTTCTCATAATTACACAACCAATAATCCTAAATCAGATGTAAATTTTGAACAAGAATTAAAAGAAAATGCTACTGAAGTTAGTTATTCTACACTTAAAGGATGGAAAAAGGATAATATGAATAAATCAGTCCAAATTAGTGGTAAAGTAATGCAAAGTCCTTCAGGCGGAATCATGCTTATAAGAAGTAGTGAGGAAATTGTATATTGGTCAGGAATTTTTAATACAACATATTATGAAAATGATCCAGTCACTGTTTATGGTTTGTATAGTGGACCTTATACATATTCTACTGCTATTGGAGGAACAAATACCGTCCCTTCTTTGAAACAATGCCGAACTTTCGACTAAATAAATATTAAATCCATCAGATGTCAAATATATAACTATTTGATTGAGCATTGATATTATATAAATAGTAATTTTGTTTAT
>JAITXE010000053.1 GCA_031284925.1 Methanobrevibacter sp. | reverse complement strand
ATCATGTGGGATACAGTAAAGGATTATCGACTTTTGGTGGCTCAAAAATCAAAAGAGTTATATGAAAGAACAATACGTAGTGGGGGATTTAGAGGACATTGGAATAAAAAAATGGCTCTTGAAATTGCAGGAAAGATGGATGGTGATTTCCAAGCATTGCTATATTCTTATTTAGACCCTATAGACTTAGAAAAAGCTCCAGAAATAATTTCATTAAAAGAAAAGATTAATGAAATTATTAGATATTTGGGTGGGGACGAGTGGACTACTAAATTCTTAGATAAAACACCTAAAGCAGAGAAAGAAAAAGTAGAAGAAAATATTGCAAAGGTTAAGTTTTTCATTAGAACAATTTCAAACTTAAAAGAAAGAATAAAATTAGGCCCAATTTCAGATCCAATCGTTGGAGTAGATATCATTGTTGGAGAAATAATGTGTGTTAGTAAACATGGCGATGATTTACTTATATCTAATGTAAACATTGGTAAAAATGCAATTAAAGTCATTACAAATGACTTAACTGTTAAAGAAGGAAATCGTGTTGCAGTAGCAATGTTAGCCCCAGTAACTTTTTTTGCAGTGGCAAGTGAGGGGATGTTTTTAGGGGATGGGTCAAAAGTTTTAAAGGATGTGGATGGTGAATTAGGATTCATGCCTAAACATATCCCTATAGAAACATTAAATGGAACAAGAGTTTTAGTAGAAAACTTTCTAAAGAAGTAAATTTTATTAAAAGTAAAAAAATATAAATTTATCATTTATATAGATGTTATCCAATAATATTTAGATTTTTAGATAATATTTTAGGGATAATAAATGAACCATATTGCTTTATATCTGATTTTACTGCTTGAGAGTCTTCAAGTCCTTTGAAAATATTGCCTGAAATCATTGCTTTTTTAACTGGTTTAGTAATTTCTCCATTTTCAATTAAAAAAGAATTGTTAGCCTCAACAGAAAAATCACCAGAAACAGGATTTGCTGTATGGGCACCAAGAACATCAGTAGCTAAAAATCCGTTATCAATCTCTGAAATATCTATACTATTTTTAAAATCAAAAATAACATTAGAATTCATATTTATTGGAGTACTTAAATAAGAAGTTCTAAGACCATTACCTGTACTTTTAACATTGTCCTTATTTGCAGTATAAATGTTATGAATAAAATTTTCTAAAATTCCTTCTTTAACTAATATTGTTTTCTGGGAACTTGTTCCTTCTCCATCACTTATAGATGAACTTAATCCACTTTCATAAATCCCATCATCATATATGCTTAAATCTTCACTTACTATTTTACTACCTTCTTTACCTTTTAAATGAGATTGTGATCTTTGAACATTATCTGCAGAAAAACTAGAAATAAACGAGCTTAAAAGCCCTGATGCTGCATTATAGTCTAAAATAACATCCATATTTCCTGTTTCAATGTTTATACCACCAATAGAATCTTTAGCTAATTTACAAACATCATTCCCTAATTTTTCGCCATTTAAATCAAATACGCATGAAGAAATGGAATCATATGCTGTTGATTTTTCACCACCTTTATCTGCATTAACTGCAAGACTTCCAGTGAATCCAGTACCAGAATTTTCGACGGATAGATCATTGGAGTTTACAATTAGATTATTTGATGAGATAGCATAGAAATTTGCTGAGGTAGCTTCACATTTTTCATCTTTAACCGTGTTTAATAGGGTGTTTATAAAGTCAATACCTTTATCTAAATCAGTTTTCTTGTTAAATTTACTGTCAAATATGCCTTTAACTTTTTTATATTTTTGACCTTGTTCTGCAAATGAAAAATTTTCATCTTTTTCATTAAGCTTAGAGTTTGAAAATGCTTGTTTGATTACTTTGGATATATCTTTAGGGTTTGATGTATATGCAAAACCTACTTTGTTATTTTCTATAACTCTAATCCCAATTCCAAAATTATTTTCATCTTTAGCAAAATTTAAAACTGATTTTTTACTATTTAACTCAATAACTTCTTCTTTTTCAATGAAAATTTCAAATTCGCTGCCATATTTTTTTAATTCTTTAACTGCATCTTCTGCTATTTCATACATTGTTAATAGCTCCTATTTTTTATATTAAATTACATTATATCTATGGGATATATTACATGTTCCTTCTTTACTTACCATGCATGCACCAATAGGATTTGTTGGATTACATTTAATCTTAAAAAGTTTACAATCCTCTGGTTTTGCAACTCCTCTAAGGATAGAACCACATATGCATCCTGTTGGTGCTTCTTTAACTTTTTTAACTTCGATATCAAATTTTTCTCTTGCATTAAATTGTGCAAATTCATCTTTAATTTCAAGTATAGAATTTGGAATCGTTGGAAAACCTCTCCATTCCCTACTTTTTATTGTAAAAACAGTCTCAATAGCTTTTTGAGCTATTAAATTTCCTTCTTCTCTAACAGCACGAGTATATTCATTATCTATTTTAGTTTCGCCCTTTTTTATCTGTCTTAAAATCATATATACTCCCATTAAAATATCTAAAGGATTAAACCCTGCAACAACTTGAGGAATATTGTACTTTTTTGAAAATACTTCAAATGGTTTTAAGCCAATGATTGTGCAAACATGTCCAGGTTCAATTAATGCATTTAAATTAGTTTCACCTGATTCTATGAGAAATTTTAGTGCAGGAGGTATCATTCTATGTGATGACAAGATAGAAAAGTTTTCTGGTGGATCCGATAGAATTTCAGATGCTGTTGTTGGTGCTGTAGTTTCAAAGCCTGCAGCTATAAAGACTACTTCCTCATCCACTTTTTCAGCAAGTTCAACAGCATTATTTATCCCATAAACTACTCTAACATCCCCACTTTTTGATTTTGCATCAGCAAGTGAACTGTTTGAACCTGGAACTCGTAGCATGTCTCCAAATGTAGCTATTGTAACTCCTTTATCTATAAGTTCCAATGCTTCATCAATTTCTCGTGAAGGAACACAGCATACAGGACATCCTGGTCCTGCTACAACTTCAACTTCTTTTGGAAGTAATGTTCTTAACCCATTCTCCATAATAGTATGTTCATGAGATCCACAAACATGCATGATTTTAACAGGCGCAGAAATCTGATTAATTCTATTAATTAACTCTTTAGAAATGTTTTTCATGCTAATTCCTTATATTCTTAGAGAATTTCTATTAAATTAATTTAAAATAAAAATTCTTATTTATTAATTCTTTTTTTCAAGATTATATATTTTTTTAATAAATTTCATTTAAAATTATTATAAAACTATTACAAAATATCTTCTATATTTTTTCTAATTTCCTCAATTGAATATCCTAAAAGTAATGCCATTAGCATGCTACCACCAGCACCTACTCCTTCTTTAACAAATCCTTTTAAATAATTTTTAAGTCCTTCATTATTAGATTTTTCAAAGTAAGGATTGACAACATTTATAGATATATCACCAATTTGAGAAATTAAATTAAATAAATCTGCGGACTTATCAGAAGCAACATAAAATGTAGTTCCAAGACAAATTCTTGAAAAATCAAAATCTGGTTTTAAATGTTTAATAAATGCACATACTGCGGCCATTTGAGTTCCACCAGCTAAAATTACAGGTAAATCAGTCCCCATAATTAATCCTGCAACAGCAGGAATCATAGGATCTCCTACAGCTTTTACAGCACCAAATGCACTAATTTTTCCTATTTCAATACCAGATTTATTTATTCCTTCATATACAACATCCTTTTTAAGTTCATGCGGATTTATTGGACTACTACCACTTACTTTAAAACTTGCATCATATCCTAATGCAGTTAAAACACCTAATGCAGTTGTAGTTCCAGCAGGTATACTTTCACCAATAACTAAATAATCACAAGTTTTAGATATTTCTTTGCTAAATAATTTAGCATATTCAAAAATCAATTCAGAATCTTTTACAGCTTCACCTGTTCTAATATCCTCACCTGGAATGTTACTGATTGATAAAAAGGGAGTCTTAGGATTTATTTCACACCCAGCATTAGCTATTAAATAAGGAACATCTGTAAGTTTTAAAACAGCTTTTGTAATCATTGCAGGAGTTGGAGCTGAATCTCCACCAACAATTGTTTGAGGAGGAATATCAATAGATAAAATCTTTTCGTGAACCAAAATTTCACTATCAGCAGCTGGAGTATATACCATACGTTCAGTACCTGCTCCTGCACCAGTAATATCAGGAATTTTAGAAGTAGCCGTTGTAGCTATAGCACATATAAAATAAGGTTTTTTCCCTCTTAAACTTTCAATTAAATCTCTAGAACCATAAGTCTTTAAACCATCCAAA
>JAITXE010000015.1 GCA_031284925.1 Methanobrevibacter sp. | reverse complement strand
TTATAATTAGTATTAATTTCATATTTTAGGGGAAAATATATGTTGGATAACAAGTTTGTTTTAGAATATTTAAATACTGTGGTTGAAGATGAAGAAAACATTCCTGTAGTTGAATGTCTTTTATGTGATATGGGTACTGATGAAGAAATAGCAGAAGAAACTGGTATTAAATTGAATACAGTTAGAAAAGTTTTATACAAACTTTATGATTGTGGGTTGGCAACTTATAAAAGAAATAAAGACCCTGAAACACAATGGTGTACTTATGCTTGGAAATTTGATTGCGATAGTGTATCTTTAAAACTTAATGAAAAATATGGTGAAAACATTGATAAATTAAAAGAATTATTGACATTTGAAGAAGAAAATTTGTTTTTTGTATGTGAAAATGGACATATTATATATGATAAGCAAAAAAGAGTTGAATACACTATTGCGGCGGAATTAGAATTTACTTGTCCAAAATGTGAGAATCAAATTATTTTCCAAGATAATTCTGAAAGAATAAAGCATATTAAAAAAGAGATAAAGCAATATGAGAAAAGTTCTAATAAAGTAAATGATTTTTTTCAAAATTAAAAAACACGTAAATTAATAAAATAATCGATTTATCTAATTTAAACAGCTTAAACCTTTTTAGTTTCCATTTTTATTATAGATTTTTTTAAACAAATATTGAAACACTAATTTTAATACTATTTTTAGATAAATATAAAAATAATGATTTCATGAATGATTATTAATATTTTAAAAGAAGAGAATTGTCCTGAGTGGGTGATAAATCATTCAATAGCTGTTTATAAAAAGGCAATTAAGATATCTAATAATTTTGATGTGGATATGGATCTTATTAAACATGGTTCTCTCTTACACGATATTGGACGTAGCAAAACCAATGGAATAGAACATGCAATTATCGGATCTAAAATAGCTATTAAAGACGGATTTGGTTGGAAAATAGCTAAAATAATTGAACGACATATTGGTGGTGGTATCTTAAGATCAGAAGCTAAATTATTAGGATTACCTGAGAGAGATTACATTCCAGTTACTCTTGAAGAGAAGATTGTAGCACATAGCGATAATCTTTTAAATGGTTCTGATGACGTTGATATAAATTTCACAATTAAAAAATGGAAATCTAAAATAAATAATTATCATGACCCAGTTAAACGAATTAAAAAACTTCATGAAGAACTTATTTTACCATTTCAGTAATATTAATTTTCAGTTAATTCATTTTCTTCTATAACTCTTCTTTCCTTTTTAGTTTCCTCTACTTTAATCTTTTTATTTAATTCATCTTTGTTAAAAAGTTCAGCTACAGCACCAATAGATCCTAAGATTCCTGAAAGTTCAGCTGGAAGGAATATTTTTGTTGAATTACCATCAGCAATTTTTTCAAGGGCTTCTAAGTATTTAATAGCTATTAATTCATTTGTAGGATTACCTTTATGTATTGACTCATAAACAGAGAGATTTGCTTTTGATTCTCCCTCTGCAATAGCTATTTCTTGATACTTGTTAGCTTCTGCAACTTGTTTAATTGCCTCAGCTTGACCTTGTGATTCAAGAATAGCTGCTTGCTTATCTCCTTCAGCTCTTTTAATTTCGGATTGTTTATATCCTTCAGCCTCTAAAATAGATGCTCTTTTCATCCTTTCAGCTTTCATTTGCTTACTCATTGCATCAACAATGTCTTTTGGAGGTTCAATTTTTTGAATTTCAACTCTTACAACACGAGTCCCCCATTTATCAGTCGCTTCATCAAGAACTTCTCTAAGATGAATATTAATCATTTCTCTTGAAGTTAAAGTTTGATCAAGCTCTAAATCACCTATAATATTCCTTAAATTAGTTTGAGCTAATTTTGTAATTGCTTGATAGAAATTAACAACATTATAAACAGCATTAAAAGCATCTACAACTTCATAAAAGATTACGCAATCAACAACAACCACAGTATTATCTTTTGTTATAACTTCTTGTGGTGGAACATCCACTACTTGTTCACGGGTATCAATTTTCCTAATAGTTTCAATAAAAGGAATTATAAATACTAAACCACTTCCAACAGTTTTTTGATATTTACCTAATCTTTCAATAACTCCTTTCTCATAAGGCCTTATAATTCCCAATGATTTTGCAGCAATGATAATAACTATCACTAATATTATAATTAATATAGTAAAATCCATAATCTCACCTTTTAATTTTATATTCTATCTTTAATTTATTATTTTAGAAAATATAATAATTATCAATTTTTAAGAATAATTAATGAATCATTGATTTTTATAGTAATTAACTTATAAATATCATTTTTTTTCTACTACTAACTTCACACCATTTATTTCTTTAACAATGACTTTTTTATCTACACTAATTTCTTCATTAGCTATTGCTCTCCATGTGTCACCTAAAATTTTAACTGTCCCCATATAATCTGGGATGATTTCTTTAATTACAATTGCTTCCTCTCCAATTAGTCTATCTGCATTAGATTTCTTTGAAGAAGAGTTATTTGTTAATTTTTTAGCTATTGGTCTTGAAAGTAAAACACAAATTAGTGTGACAATGATAAAAACAGCCATTTGAATTGTGGGATCAAAATTTAAGTAGTTAGCTAAAGCTCCAAATCCCGCACCAACAGCCACGGATAGCAAAAAGAAAGTAACAGTTAAAAGCTCCCCTAAGATGCAAGCAACAGCTAAAACTATCCAAAATTCTAAAGTAAACATAACCCATAACCCTCTTATTTTAGATGTTTGATATTAATTCTTAATAAATTTTTTAATTTTTAATAATTGAGTAATAATATAAATTTAATCATTTTAAAATAATTTTTAAAAAATACGATGCCGGGGGCGGGATTCGAACCCGCGACCTCACGGTATCCCAGGAATAAGTAAGAGCACTGCTAAAAACCCTATGAGCCGTGCGCTCTAACCAACTGAGCCACCCCGGCATATGACCATTAATAAGACATATACCTATTAATTTATTACTATTTAAAGTATTATTTATTTAAAATATAAATATTATGTTAACTTATTATATTTATTGTTAACATATATATAAAATACTATAAATATACTTATTGATTTTTTATTTAATATAATTATGGATTGGGAAACAATTATGAGAAAGATCATTTATTTAATAGGGTATATAATTTTTTCTTTATTCTAATTTTAAATTATGTTCACGATTTTATTTTTATATTCCTTAAAATTTATTATCTTTTTTAATTAATAATATACTTTTTATCAATGAAGAAACAATTAAATAGTTTAATTAAAATGGAATATGAATAATTTTTATAGACCATAAACAATTTAAAATCAGCTAATTTATTTTAAATGATTTTATCTTAAATAAAAAAGATTTTTATCTCATGTTGGATGTGTTAATTTGATTACAATTTTATCTGGAGGTACGGGAACTCCTAAGTTAATTCAAGGTATTAAAAGAATTTATAATGAATCAAAAACAAAGGTTATAGTTAATACCTTAGAAAATGATTATTTTTCTGGGGTTTATGTTGCAGCTGACATTGATACAGTAATGTATACATTTGCAGATTTAATTAATCCTGAAACATTCTATGGGATTAAAAACGATACTTTCATTACCAATGAAGAACTTGCAAGATTAAATTCTCCAGAGCTACTTAAAATAGGTGATAAGGATAGAGCTTTAAAAATACAAAAAACTCGGCTTTTAAAGAATCATAATCTTAGTGAAGTTGTAGATATTCAAAGAAAAAAATTAAATATTAAATCAAAAATAATTCCAATGAGTAATGAAAACTCAGAGGTGAAAATAGTTACAGATATTGGGGATTTAACCTTTCATGATTTTTTAATTGGTGAAAACCCAAAACCAAAAGTTAAAAATATTATATTTAGTAAGGTTAAACCATCAAATGAAGTTATTTCATCTATAGAAGAATCTGAATTAGTAATAATTGGACCATCAAATCCAATTACATCTATATTACCAATAATATCTATGGATGGTGTTAAAGAAGCCTTGAAAAAAGCTAATGTAATAGCAATATCTCCAATTATAGGTAAAATTCCTGTAAGTGGTCCAGCAGCTGTATTTATGAATGCATTAGGGTATGAAGTTTCATCCTATGGGGTGGCTTCAATTTATAGTGATTTTTTAAATAAAATAATCATTGATAAAAAAGATATAAGTGAAAAAAAGAGAATAGAAGAGATAATTGATTATGTTGAAATAATTAACACCGAAATGATAGATATAAACACGAAAGTTGAACTTGCAAAAATTGTTTTAAAAGAATTAATATAATAAGATTAAAATAATTTATTTAGTATAAGTTAATTTATCATAATAATCTCGATTATTTGGTAAATATCTTAAAATAAAAAAAATTTTTAATTAAAAAATTTTTAAAAAGTAATAAAAAGTAATACAATGATTATATAATAAATTATGTATAAAAATATTTAATTTATGATAAACATTTATTTAATAACAATTATTATTTTAAATGATAGGAATATCTAAAATAGGTGAAATTAAATGATACAGATGAGTTTAATACAAATTGATAACTACGGACCATGGACTGTTACTCCAACACCTCGTAATGAATCAGACCTTCAAATATTGCAAGCTGAACTTTATGCTGATGTTCAAAGACAATTCGCAACAAAAAAAGGATTAGTTTTCTTTACAAGATTTGATAATATGCTTGCAGTTACAAATGGAATTAATCGAGAAGATCATTTTAGGATTCAAAGATCTATTAGAAATAGATACCCTATAACTATTAGTATGGGAGTGGGTACTGGAAAAACGCCATATGAATCCCAAAAAATAGCTACTCAAGTATTACAAGAAAAAGGTGGAGCTCAATCATCTGATAGGAAAGAAATTTTAGCTATTGATAGTCTTGTAAATAAAGAAGATAGCTATGTTCAAATGGCACATATAGATATTAATGGAGTAACAGAATCTTTAACAGATAATGTTCCTGCATTTGATACTAATTTCATGGTGAATAAAGCTCAACATTATTTAATGACTGAATTAATAAAAAAAGGAGCTTTATTATTCTTTATAGGTGGAGATAATTTTATGTCTCCCTGTAATGGACTTTCACCCAAACAATTAAAAGATATCATTGAAAAAATCCACAAAGAAATTGGAATTAAACATAAAGCAGGTGTAGGTAGAAGTGATAATGCAGAAGATGCTGCATATTCAGCAGATTTAGGTTTAGAAGTAATTAGACAAGGGAATAACAAAGAAATCGTTCATGTTTTTAAAGATGAATAATATAATAAACATGATAAATTCATGAAAATATTAACTCTTAAAGGAGGTTCTTATTATTATTGTGCTTGCACCTATGGCAGGAATTACAGATTCAGAATTTGTAAAATCTGTGATGTCTTATGGATTTGATATGGTTACTATAGGTGGATACAATACTGATAAAGAAACAATAAATGCTGGGGAAGAAATATTAAAAAATGGTAGAAAGGAGTTTCTAATACCTGAAGAAGAAATAATAAATCACCTTGAAAGAGAAGTAAATAATATTAAAAAAGATTTTAATGTTTCAGTTTCAGCTAATTTAAGAGCCACGACTCCAGATCCTATTATTGAAATTAGTAAAATTAAAAATTTAGATGTTATAGAATTAAATGCACATTGTAGACAAAAAGAACTAACCAATATTAATTGTGGTCAGTCTATAATGAAAGATGAATATTATTTTAAAGATTTTCTTAAAGAAGTTAATAAAAAGGCTAAATCTAAAGTTTCCGTGAAAGTTAGAGCTAATGTTAAAGGTATAGATACATTAAATATTTGTAAAATTATTGATAATCTTAATACTGATTTTTTACATGTTGATTGTATGAAACATGACTATCCTTATGCTGATTTAATGCTTCTTAAAAAAATAAGTGAAAATACTAATATTTTTATCATAGGCAATAATTCTATCGTAGATGTTAACTCTGCAAAAGAAATGTTATCTACAAAAGTTTCAGGAATATCAATTGCAAGAGTTGTAATGGATAAAAAACTTAATTTTGATTTAAATGAAATAAAAAATTCAATCTAAGTAAAATCTATGCTCTTTAAATGTTCTAAAATATCTTTGATACTTCAATATTGAGTATAAAAATTATATCACTATACCCATTTTAAGATGTTCAGTCAATTCTTTACATATATTTCTAATGGTGACTTCTGTAACACCAGCTGTATCTGCAACTTCTTTTTGAGTTTTTCTTCCATTGAGTAAAACTGATGCAATATATAATGATGCTGCAGCTACTCCATTTGGACCTCTGCCTGATGTTAAACCTTCTTTTGTTGCATTTTTAATAATTTCAATGGCTCTTGATTGTGTTTCACCTGAAAGATCTAATTCACTTGCAAATCTTTGAATATAATCTGATGGGGATGTTGGTAGTAATTTAATGTTTAGTTTCCTTGATAAAAATCTATATGTTCTTCCAACTTCTTTTTTAGTTATTCTTGAAACTTCAGATATTTCCTCTAAGGTTCTTGGAACATTACATCGTCGGCATGTTATATAAAGTGATGCTGCAACAACACCTTCAATACTCCTACCACGAATTAGTTTCTTTTCTACTGCATTTCTGTAAACAAGTGAAGCAGATTCCCTAACGCTTCTTGGAAGACCCAATAATGAAGAATCTCTATCTAATTCAGTTAAAGCAAATGCAAGATTTCGCTCTGTAGAACCAGAAATTCTTATTTTCCTTTGCCATTTTCTTAAACGATACCATTGTGCACGATTTCCTGTAGGAAGATCTCTACCATGACTATCCTTATTTCTCCAGTCAATCTCCGTAGTTAAACCTTTATCATGTCTTCTATTAGTTGCTGGAGTTCCTGTTCTTGCAACCTTATCTTTTTGAGTAGAATCATAACTAGGTCTTTCTCTTTCATCCATTAACTTTTCAGTTAGAACAAGCCCACAATTAATACAATAAATTTCAGCTTGTCGTTGATCTACCCTAATTTCTGAAGACCCACATTCAGGACATTTAGTTTGTTTTTCAGCTACATAAACGCCAGTTTTTTTTCCTGACATTTTTTTCCCAATATAATCCAAATCATTGAGAACAGAATTCTTATTAGTTAAAATAGACACTTCACCAGTGCTAACATTACCATTATGCTTCTCAGTTTTTATTTTTTTAGTAATTTTTTCCCCCTCCTTTTATATCTAAAAGATTTTGATGAAATAGTATTATTAATTTAACCTATTTACTTTTTAACTTAAAATATAATGATTTTCCAATCCATATTTCCTGAATTATTAATAATTAAGAAAGATTTCATTTAAAAATCTTATATAAATATAAAAAATAGTTAATAATGAAAGAATTTTTAATTGATTAATAATATAATAATTGAGATGATGTAGAAGTAAAAAATTATTTAAAGAATAATTTACTGAAATTGAAAGTAACAAATTATGAAAAACCAATTTTATTTAAAACCCCAGTTACAACTTTTTCAAGATGTTCAAAAAAAGTTAAATCTCTGATGGAAACATTATAAAGATTACTCTTTCTATAAGGATAAACTATATGTGTTATTGTTGTATTTCCTGGTTTTAATGCTGTAAATGTTTCAGTACCATTATAATTACCCACCATAGCCATATATTGATCATCATATTCAAAACTATATTCTGACTCATTTAAAATGAACTGATCACCAATACAAACATTGATAGATGTTCCATTATTATCTTCAGCATAAATTAAACCAGATAAAAATAAGATTAATAAAATAATTACTGATTTAAAAATATTGCTTAACATTATAATCCCCAAATCGCTTATGATTCTATTTAAGAATATTACACACAAATTATTATTTTTTCCTAGTATTATAATGTATGAAATAATTCCAATGAATTTTTATAATTGTTTAATATATTCCTACTTAAAAAATTAGAAAAATTATCAGTGAAAAAAGAGTATTGTAAATTAAACATCATATATATTCAATGAAAGAAATAAAAAGAATAAAAATAAAAGGGCTGGCAACGAAATGGAATTCCCATAAGTAAAACCCATAGTACA
>JAITXE010000009.1 GCA_031284925.1 Methanobrevibacter sp. | reverse complement strand
GTGTGCCAATTGATAGTGAACATCAGGTTGTGGCACCATTAGGATCAGTATTTTGGTTTAGACCACTTGCAATGAAGAAACTATTTGATCTAAAATGGAAATACGAAGACTTTCCAGATGAGCCTCTTCCAATAGATGGAACAATTTCCCATGCAATTGAACGTGCATATCCATTTATTGCACAGGATGCAAACTATTATACAAAAACAATAATGACTAATCGTTATGCTTCTATTGAATACTTAAATCTTAAATTTTATTTGAGAGAAATTACTAAAAAAAATGCTGTTTTTCCACCTTTTTATCAAGAAGGTACCTTAAGAGGTAAACTGAAAGCAATTGATTTTTTGACAAATATTGCTAACAATAATAAACAAGTAATTATAGTTAATTATATGAATAGTTTATTACATCATGTTAAACATTTTATTGTGAAAAAAATTAAAAGGAGATAATTAAGAGGTTTTTTAATGAAAACATTATTAAAACATATGTTGAGAAGAATTCCATTTGTCAAGCAAGCATATATCAAATTGCAAGGGATTTATTCACTCAATCAGATGGATAATTTACAGAAAAAATTATTAGAAACAATGATGCCTTCTGCTGAAAAGCTTATAGACATGAAAAATGAATGTGATGGATTTGTTGTTACTCCTTTGATTTCAATAATTATGCCGACTTATAATACAGATTTGAAAATGTTGGATGAGGCTATTAAATCTGTCCAAAATCAAGTATATAAAAATTGGGAATTAGTGATTGTGGATGATTGTTCTTTAAATCACGAAGTGCGAGATAAAATAATTAACTACTCTAAAAACGATTCGCGCATTACTAAATTATTTCTAGAACAAAATCATCATATTGCAAGGGCTACCAATGAGGGGTTTAAAATTGCAAAGGATGAATATATAGCTTTGCTTGATCATGATGATTATTTATATCCAAATGCTTTATATGAGAATGTCAAAAGAATAAATGAAAATCCTAAAGTTAAATTTATTTATTCTGATGAAGATAAGATAGAAGGGTACGCTAAACGACATTTTAGTGCTTATTTAAAACCTGATTTTGATTTTGATTTTTTACGTTGTATAAATATCATTACACATTTTGTTGTTTTTAAGAGTGACTTATTAAATTTAGTTAGTGGAGAAGATCCAAAATATAATGGGGCTCAGGATTGGGAGTTTGTAATGAGACTTATAGACATCTTGGTTATAGATGAAATAGCGCATATTGACAAAGTAATTTATTCTTGGCGTGTTCATTCTAAATCAACTGCATTGGAAACTGGAGCTAAACCTTATGTTCCAGAAGCACAGCGTAATTTATTAAGAAAAGATATTGAAAAAAAAAAAAATTTTGGTATAAAAATTTATGAGAATCATGATGCTATTGGACAATGGTTATTCCAATATCCAGTAATCGGTTTACCTTTGGTAAGTATTGTTCTAAAACTAACTAAGGAAACGAAATACCTAGAAAAATTACTTAATTCAATATTTATTAAGACATCGTATCATAATTATGAAGTAGTGTTCTTAGAAAATCAAGTTATTGATAAATTTTTATTTGAGAAATATATTGAAAGACATGATAATATTTCATCAAAAATAAATGGAGAATACATTGTTCTTATTGATGGTAATTTTGAGATTTTAACATTTGATTGGCTTGAAAAAATGATCGGTCAAATCCAAAGAGACAATGTAGCTTATGTTATGCCCAGAATTCTTAGTCAAGAAAATAATATTGTCGAGAGTGTTGGGCTTGCGGTTGCTAAGAATGGAGAAATCATTAATTTGCTTAATGGATTTGATTTATTAAGTTCAAGGACATTAACCGAACATATACATTTGACTACCAATCACCACATTACAGCTGTTACTCCAAACTGTTACATGACTAAAAAATCTTTATTTGATTTAAGTAAGGATGTTATTACCCATTCAATTGAACTAAATCAAGGAGAATATTATAATGTATTTGTTAGTGATGTTCATATTAAAAATAATAGTTTAAACATACTCAATAAATCATTTGGAGTTTTTCCAAAATTTATTGACTTTATAGATCCCAACGTAAACTCAAATTTTTTAAAAATTGAGCAGAAATATATTAGGGGTGAAAAAATATGAAAATAGCATTTACTGGAGCAAACGGATATATAGGTAGACATGTAGTAAATGCAGCAATTACTGCAGGGCATGAAGTATATGCCATTGATTTTAATTTTAAAAATGTTCCGAGTGAAGCAAAAAGGATAGAATTAAATATCTTTGACCATCAAAAAAATGCATATAAAGAAATGAATGAACCTGATGTTTTGATACATTTGGCTTGGAGAGATGGATTTATTCATAATTCAAAGCAACACATGAAAAATTTATCGGACCATATAGAATTTATTCGTAATTTTGTTAGACATGGAGGTAAAAATGTAGCTGTAATGGGTAGTATGCATGAGGTAGGTTATCATGAAGGTGCAATTGATGAGGACACACCATGTAATCCATTATCACAGTATGGGGTTGCTAAAAATGCAATGAGGCAATCTCTCTTACTTGCTTCAAATGAGCTTGATTTTAATCTTTATTGGCTACGTGCTTATTATATTTATGGGGATGATCGTGTTGGGAGTTCTATCTTTGCTAAATTAAACATGGCTGCTGAGGAAGGAAAAAAAACTTTTCCTTTTACAACAGGAAAGAACAAATTTGATTTTATCTCTGTGCAAGAATTAGGTAAGATGGTTATAGCGACAACGACTCAAAATGAAATTACAGGAGTTATAAATGTAAGTACAGGGCAACCAAAATCACTTGCTGAGCAAATAGAATGGTACATAAAGGAAAATAATTGGAATATTAAATTGGAATATGGAGTATTTCCTGATAGACCTTATGATAGCCCAGGAATATGGGGTGATTCTACAAAAATACAACAAATAATGAAAAACAATAATCAGGATTAATATGAAACTGGAGAGACTATTTTACTTAGATTTCGTCAGAGCAATAGCTGTTATGATGATTGTATTGACACATTATAATAGTAATTTCATTGGTTACAATGGACCAGTACAGTTAAACAAAGTAGTATTGAGTGAATTTCCTTTTGGAATTTATTTGGGGGAGTTAGGAGTAGGTTTATTTATGCTGATTTCAGGATCAGCATTATGGTATGTATATGGAGAAAGAAAAATAAATTATTTTTCATTTATAAAAAAAAGACTATTTTCAATTTTACCAATGTTTTACATAGCATATGTAGCAGCTTTTTTAGTAAACCTTGGGTTAAATAAAGGTTTTTCTACAAATGGAATTTCTTTAAAATATTTCATTAGTACAATATTTGGTTTTGATGGACTTATGAATAGTATTGGTGTTCCTAATTTTTATTTACTTGGAGAATGGTTCCTTGGAATGATAATAATAATATATTTTTTATTCCCACTATTAAAACAAGTCGTATCAAGAAGTGACATAATGTCAATATTATTTACTGTACTATTACTTATTATTTTTAGTTTAGACATATTCAATGGTAATAAAATCTGGCATTTTTTGCAGTTAACAATTGGTCATGTTCCAATTTTTATCATAGGGATGCTGTTACAAAAGCATATTAATGTTTTTAAAGGAAAAATAGTGTTTTTTTTAAGTATAATGCTTCTGGTTTTAAATACAATATTTAAACCAAATATTATTCCTGAAAACATTCAAATGATATATATATGTTTAGCATTTTTCATTATACTTGTTACAGTATCTTCTATTTTTAATAAAAACCATATTAGACAGGTTGTAAATATTATAAGTAAATATTCATATCCTATTTTTTTGACACATCATTTTATTACAAGTAAAATACTTAGTTATATTAATATACAAAAA
>JAITXE010000034.1 GCA_031284925.1 Methanobrevibacter sp. | reverse complement strand
TCATATTCATACAATAATAAATATGTAGTTTTAGTTAAGATATTTTTATTTCATTTCAGTTAATTTAGCCTTAATCTTCTGATAAAATTCTTTGTTTTTTGTTCTAACGAAATATACATCACGGTCTGATTTTGTGAAATGAATTTCATCAAAGTCATTGATTTCAAGATTTGTTTGACCATCTATAACTAAAATAGCTTTTTTACCTTTTTTTATTAACTTAATTCTTATATCACTTTTATCATAAACTACAAATGGGCGTATTCCTAATTTATATGGGCAAATTGGGATTATTACAAATGCACTAACTTTAGGATCTACAATAGGGCCTCCTGCTGACATTGAATATGCAGTTGAACCACTTGGTGTTGATAAGATTAAACCGTCTGCTCTAAATTGTTCTATAACATTACCATCTACTTTTACTTCAAAATGTAACATTTTACCTGGATTTTCTGTTAATATAACCACTTCATTTAAAGCAGAAAAAAGCTGGTTATCATGGGCAACTTTAACTTGTGTTCTTTTTTCTAGGTAGTAATTCCCATTCAATAGTTTTTTTAAATCTTCATTATAGTTTTCAAGCTCTACTTCAGCTAAAAATCCCACAGTCCCCATATTTATAGCGAATATTGGAATTGCAGAATTTAAATGTTTTACACTGTTTAATATTGTTCCATCCCCACCTAAAGTAATTAATATATCAGTATCAAATTTAAAAAGTTCTAATGAATATTTTAAATAATTTTTTTCAAGTTTTAAACCTTTTAATAAATCATATAATGTTTTATTATCCTTAGCAATCTTTTCAATTTTTTCATTGACATCTCTATCATTAAAACTGTTTAGCATCTGAGCTAAGGATTTTTCAAGTTTAATTTCTTCAATTCCTTCTTTTAAAAGATCTTGAATTATTTTCCCAGCAAGTAAAACTGAACCAATATTATCTAATCTGCTAGCTATACCTATACTAATGTCTTGATAATGTAAGCTAATAAAATTCTTATTTTTTCTGTTTAATTCTTTAATAACTTTTTCATGTAGACTTTCATTGGCAGAACTTATCATAGTAACTTTTTCATAAATATTCAAATCACTTCTTAAATTTCTACCCTCTTTGTCAGTGATAATGGCTCCAGATTCTTCAACAATGAGTTTTGCTGCTGCAATATCTAAAATTCTACTTCCTCTTAAGTCAAGGAAAATATCATATCTTCCTTGTGAGAGGTAGGCAAATTCTATTGCAACTGAACCAATAAGTCGTATCCTACGAACTTTCCTATAAATATATTCTTTTGGATTAATATATCCTCCGAGTGTTGCTTTATCAAGTGCCGTTATTTTAGATAGGGGGGGTGTTTTGTTGTTAATTTTAGTTCCTTTATTTTTTATTGCTTCATATAGTTCTCCAGAATAAAAATCTTTAATAAATCCCATTGCAATGTCATTTAATTGAGGTAATCTATTTTTTTTGATTTTGGCTATAGCTATTGATATTCCGTAAGCTGGAATTCCTTTAAGAGCATTTGCAGTCCCATCTAAAGGATCAATAACAAATAAAAACCCTACCTTTTCATTTGATTTATTTGATAGATCTTTAATTATATTAATTGGTTCTGCAATGTTTTTACCCAGTTTCATTTCCCCTATTTCTTCACTGATTAAATAACTTAAAAAATCAGCTTTTTTAAGAATATCAATAACTTCACTTTCAGCATATTCATCTATTTTTTTTGTGGGTGTTCCATCAGCTCCAATCTTTGTAAATTCTCCAGCTTCATTTTCATTTAAATGCAGGTTAACAGCTTTTTCAACCTGTTTTATCATTTTATATGCAATTTTCCTACATTTTTCTATTTCTTCACTTTTCATTTAATCCTCCCATTTTTTTTATCTTAAACTAATGTTTCATAACTTATTTTATATTTTGTAAGCAGTAAATTATTTTTTAAAGAAATTTTTTTTTAAAAATTAAGTGGAATATTTTTTTTATAGGGTAATAGATTATGAAATTATTAATGGAAAAGGAATGATAAAAGAAATAAAATATAAACAAATATATTTTATGTATAAAACATAATTATTATTTAAGGAATTTTAAATAATAAATTATTACTCCTATATTAAGAACTTTTTTATGAAGATTATTTTCTTTGATTTAGGGGGTAAAACAATTTCATATAGTTTTTCACAACTTTATATGCAAAATTTCTTGGCTGAAAGTATGTATTAAATAGAATTCATTCCATGGAATTCTCTTTTTAAATATAATCTCATTTTTTTTTAAATATAGGTATACACTCACGTAAACTTTCTTTTTTAAATACAGTATAAATTAGATAAGATCCAATAATTGAAATTATGATTCCTACTTGAGCTATTAAATTTGTTACTTCACCAATTTTTAAATCATATGTAATCCATAGCAGGCAAACAATTAGCATGTATACTTTTGAGATTTTAATATTTTTATGTTTTAAAGAATATACTGTGAAAACTGTTGCAATATTAGGCAACACTTTCAAATATGTGTGGGCAGGGTCTATGGTTAATGTCATGAAAAGGAATATATACAATATTACATCTGGAACTTCTTTTCCCTCAAAATACTTGTTATAGAAATATATGACTAAAGACTGAAATCCTACAGATAAACAGCCTAAAGATCCAGTGTATGCGTTCATAGTATAAAAATGAGCTGCGAAAGTACTGTTTGCTAAAAATTGAAATGCTATTAATTTATCTTTTTCCTTAGCTAACATGGAAGTCATAGCAAATATTAATCCGATATAGCCTAATACTGTAGCAACGATATTTATCTCTGGCATTATGCATTCTCCTTAATTAAAATAAAATCTATTTCTAAAATTAGATTTATAAAAACTTAAAATATAAAATAAGCTGTTAATTAATATTAATAACTCTTAAAATTTAATTATCCTTATTTCCACAGTTGATAATCCATATTTTTTAAAGAAATTGAAATCTTTGAGAAATAATTAGCCATTGTATCTTCCAATTTTAGCACATCATAAAGTAAAAAAGATCCAATGATTGAACATAATAATAAAATTTGATTATATGTATTAGCAATATCACCATCACTTATATCATATAAAATCCATAACAAACCTACAAAAAAGTATTCTATTTTCATCATTCTAATATTATTATTCGTTAAAGCATAAACAATTAAAATAGAGGCCATTAAAGGTAAATTATTTTTATCATAAATATTATATTCTAATTTTGTTTGTATTAATATTATCATAAAGGTAATGAAAAGTATGGTTACTAGTTCATCAAAATGATTTTTTTCATTATTATTATTCTTTTTTATTAATATATAAGCACATAGTATTACTATTAATAGACAGGATAAAGCCTCAAATCCATGATTAACACTTTGTAATATAAAATTAATAGCGAAAAAGATATTACATATAAATTGAAATACAATTAAATCTCTTCTTTTAATCATGAACATAGAGAGAAGATTGGATGCGATTGCAATAATTATTGTTACATAAATTAGTGTAGGATATATTTCAGTCATTTAAATATTTCTCCTTAATAGACATACATTAAAAAAATAGGGCATGATTTATAGCATAAATTAATATTTCATTTTATATAAACTTAAAAATTTATAAATAACATTTATTCCTTTTTTAATGATTATAAATTAATTCTATAAGAGGATTCCACACAATTATTTTATAAAATTATTCATTAAATTTTATTCAATACTAAAACAAAAAGCAATTTATAATTATTTTAGGTAAAAAATATAATATTAATTCTTTAATTATTAAAGCAATGATTTTAATAGAAATGGAGATTAAACTTTTATTTAATGAATACCAATTTTTATTTAACTAATTAAAATTCTTTTTAAATTAAAATAAAATAATTAAATTATAAATAAGATGAATTTATTCCAAGCTAATATTTTCAAAAGAACACATGTACATGGAAACCCTATATAAAGCAATAAAAAATGCCTTATATTATCAATTCATAAATCAAATAAATCCATATCATAATAGTTTTGTTGAAGTAGTATTTAAAGATATGTAAAAAAGACAATAAAATATTCAGATTCCCCAACTTAAAAAATTTATTTTTTTATCCAAAATAGTATAAACTTTGAAAAATGAGTAGTTTATTAGATAATTTCTTTAAATTTAATATTCTGAAGAGTAAGTGATCCAATGGGTGGTAAGATGATTCTTAGTGTAAGTAGAAGAACGGATATACCTAACTATTATTCAGATTGGTTTTTTAATAGAATAGAAAAAGGATATTTATATGTAAGAAATCCCATGAACTTAAAACAAGTAAGTAAAATTTCTTTATCACCAGATAAAATATCATGCATAGTCTTTTTGGAGTAAAAATCCTGAAAAAATGATAGGACGATTGGATGAATTAGATAAGAAATACAAAAATAGATATTATTTTCAAGTCACAATTAATAAATACGGAAAAGAAGTAGAACCTAATCTTCTAGATATAAAAAAAAGAATAAAGACATTCCATAAAATATCTAAAAAAATAGCTAAAGAAAGAGTAATCTGGAGATATGATCCAATTCTTCTAAATGAAAAATACTCCAATAAATATCATTTAGATTCTTTTAAGTATATAGCAAAAAACTTAAAAGGATACACAGATAAAGTAGTTATAAGTTTCATTGATTTATACATGAAAACAAAAAGAAATACTAAAAGTTTAAATATAGAAGAGATTTCACAAGATAAAATAAAAGAAATAGCTAAAGGATTAAAAAAAATAGCAGATAATAATGCAATGGAAATAGAAACTTGTGCTGAGAAAATTGACTTAAGTGATATAGGTATAAATCATGGAGCATGCATAGATAAAAAATTGATAGAACAAATAATAGGATATGAAATAAAAGTTTCTAAGGATAATTCAAGAAATGAATGTGAATGTTTCAAAAGTGTTGAGGTAGGAACATATGACACTTGTTTAAATGGTTGTAAATATTGTTATGCTACTCTTAATACCAGAAAAGCAAATCATGATTCTGAATCTCCTTTTTTTATGTTATGATGGAAAAGGTGATTATAAAATTACTGAAAGGAAAGGAACAGTAAAAGAAATAAGTATAAACAAACACAATTAATATAATTTTATTATAAAATTTTAACTCATATATGGTGGGTTTGATAAATTTATTAATTTTTCATAGTAACAATTTATATGAGCCGAAATCATTTTTTATTAAAAATTAATACCCAAGTAAATGAAATATTAAAAAAAAAGATTAAATTAAAATATACAGATGTATTTGTTATAGGTAAATAGAATACTATTTTGTTCTCATAATTTTTAAATTGCCTAAGGCTTCAATATATTCTATTTCAGTTCCTTCTGAGATTTTATCTTTTAAATCATCTGGGAATGGAAGTTCGAGGGTTTTATAGCTTTCTAAATCCATAATTTGAACTTCTTTACCCATTAAAGATAAAACTTGTCCTGCTCTTTTATCGATCATTGGAATATCTACTTTTGTATCAACAGGTTTAGTAATACTTCTTTTTTGATTATCAAAAATACCAACAGCTTCAAGTCTTGCTTTAGCTGCTCCATGTTTACCTGGAGATGATGTTGAAATACTTGTAATCTTGGATGCTTCACCGTCTAATATAATATATTTTCCTATTTTTAAGGTCTTTACTTCTACTACTTTTTTGGACATTATTTTTTCCTCATTTATTAATAATTGATTAATTTTAAACTATTTAGTTTAGTTAAACTTATTATTTTAAATTTATAGTAAATTTTATTTTATATTAAATTTATAAAAACTTTAATTATAATTGTATAATCTTATATTTTATAGATTAATTCTACTTATTTATTATTTCATGTCTTTATATATTAACACTTTTTTTTTAATTTATATTTTTTTAAATATTGTTATTATTTTCAAATAATAATTAATCTTTTAGGTAGTAATATTGATGATTCTCTTTTTGTTGTCTATCTAGATAGCTATCAAGCTTATTTATGCGAGGTCTTTTAGTTTCTTTATCTCTTCTAAATGTTATTTTTAAATCTTCAAGAAATTTATTCATGGAAGTTTCAAGGTCTGTTGGTTCTGTAGCTATTCCTTTCAGTCCTGGTTCTCCATAGAATACCATTGCTCTATCAGATATATAATCTATAAAGACTATGTCATGGTCAATGATTAAAGCTGCAGCATTTCTATTTTCAACAACTTTTTTAATAATCTTTCCAACCAATAATCTTTGTTCAACATCTAAAAATGCGGTTGGTTCATCAAAAACATATAAATCTCCTTCTTGAGATAAGCTTACAGCTATTGAAACTCGTTGTAATTCTCCACCACTTAGTTCGTTGAGATTTTTATCTAAAATATCTTCTAGTGAAAGAGGTTTAGCTATCTCACTCCTGAAAATATTTGTTCCATAGTTAGGAGCATTTGTATATAAAAAGTCCTCAACTCTCCCATTAAAGTCATGTTTTAGATACTGTCCTTTGTAAACAATATCAAGTTCTTTTTTAACTTTCCCAGTATCTGGTTTTTCAAGTTCAGATATAATCTTTGCAAAGGTTGTTTTTCCAATACCATTAGACCCAAAGGCGGTTACAATTTCATTACGATATATTTCTCCTTCTTGAACTGATAGTGAAAATCCCTCATAAGACTTTTTTATATTACTATATTGTGTTAAGATTTTTCCCTCATTAGATACTATTGGAGAATGTATTCTAAATTCTATGGATTGTTTTCTTATTCTAACATTTTCTTCTTTTAAAAATCCATTAATATATGCATTTATCCCAACTCTAACACCTTTCATCTGTGAAACAACACCATAAGCTCCTGACTCACCATATAGTACATGAACATAATCTGAAATAGCATCCAATGTTGCTAAATCATGTTCTATAACCATTACAGCTTTTCCTTCACTTGCAAGTGACCTGATTACTTTAATTATATTTAAACGCTGGCTAACATCTAACCATGAGCTTGGTTCATCAAAATAATAGAAATCACCATTTCTAAGTACGGATGCTGCAATAGCTACTCTTTGAAGCTCACCACCACTAATGTTTTTAATATCACGATTTAAAACATTCTCTAATTGAAGGTCTTTAACTACCTTATCAAGTCTATCCACTTCATTTACATCTTTTAGTAACTGACCAACATTTCCTTTTACAAATTTTGGTAGTTGATCCACCATTTGTGGTTTATGAATTAATTTTATTTTTGAATTTGAAAGATCTTTAAAATATTTTTGCAGTTGAGTACCTTTGTAATGGTTAACAACTTCTTCCCATTCATCCTCTTCTTTTTCCCAATTGCCTAAGTTTGGTATGAGTTCTCCAGAGAGTATTCTCATAATCGTTGATTTTCCAATACCATTTTGCCCAAGTATTCCAACTACAGAGCTTTCAGTTATATTTGGCAATCCAAAAATCTCAAATTTGTTCTGCCCATATCTATGAATAGGGCCTGTTAATATTTCTGGAAGATTTATGATGGATATGGCATTAAAAGGACATCGATTAGTACATATCCCACATCCATTACATAATTCTTCAGATATTAACGGCTTTTTACTTTTCTCATCAATAACTATTGTATCTTCTTCCATCCTAACTCCAGGACAGTATTCAATACATAAAAAGTTACATTTTTTAGGTTGACACCTATTTTCATCTAATATTGCAATTCTGCTCATTTATTCATTCCCATTTAATTAATAGATAATTTAACGGATTAAACTTTTATAAATTTAATTAATTAAGTTCATAAATTAAGGTTAGTATAAAATTTAAATCAATTTATTAAACATTTATTTTCCATATTATTCTTCACTATTCCATTCACGATAAAACCTTTTAAGAAAAGCATACATGAAAACAGTTCGCTCTTTTGCAATGTTTTTTGCAATTTTGGTATTCATTAATCCCTCCAACTTTAATAATTTTTCATGAAAATGATTAGTGATTGTATTTTCTTCCCGATAAGAGTTTTCAGTTAAATTATTCCTTACTGAAAAATTAGTATCATGCATAGGATTACAAACATGTCCTCCATAATAAAATGCACGAGCTATACCAATGGCACCAATTGCATCAAGCCTATCTGCATCTTGTACAACTTGACCTTCGATTGGTAGTTTATATTTTTCCTCAAGATTTTTTGAAAAGGATATATGTTCAATGATCTCAAAAATTTTGCATCGTTTTGAAAAACTCATGTTCCAATGTTCCAATTTTTCATTTAACAATATTTTTACTTTATTAACATCATCAACCACCTTATCATCAATTATATCATGTAGATATGCAGATAATAGAACAATATCCATATCACATATAAATTGATTTGCTAATTTCAAACTCATGTTTACTACTCGCTGAACATGCATAAAATCATGTCCTGAACGATCACCAATTAATTCGCCTTGAACAAATTCTTCCACTATTTTCTTATCCATGTATAATCATCCTATTATTTATAATTAATAATTTTTTATTAAAATTCACACGATTATGTAAAATTCAACTATTAACCTTTATTATTTAATAATTAATCAAACAAACATATATAATATTTTATTTAAAATAACATAAATTTAACTAATTAGATCATAAATTAATGTATTGATAAAAAATATTATTAATGTTTAGATATTAATTGGATTAATATATAAATTTTAAACATTATTAATAGTTAATAAAGTAATTGGAAAGATGGATTATGATTATAGAAATAATAGCTAAAGGTCATGAAAATATAAGTTCAAAACATAATACTACTTTTGAAATAACTAAAGATAAGGATATGACAGTCAATGGTGATTGTATAATCGGAGTTTCAAGTAATAAAAGCATGACAGATTTTTCAGATGAATTTAAAAAGAAAATAGCTACTGATAATGCAGTTATTAAGGTTGAACTTTCCACAACAAATGCGCATGATGAAATTATTGGATACGGTAATTCTAAATTGACTTTAAATCATCCGATAGATATTGTATGTAGAAAAAGTTTTTATATTTGCTCAAGAACATTGATGATAAAATCAAATAAAGCATCAGCTGATTTAGATAGGAATTTAATAATTGATCTAAAAAATAAAGAGGATTTAAATATTAAAATCATTGTAAAATAATAAAAATAGCTATTAAAATAGAGGTTATATTTTAAGCAGAGTATTATTAAATATTTTTCAGGATATGTTAATCAATAATCAACAAAAAGTTCTCTTCTTTTTTTATACATTTTATTAATTATTTTGTCAGCATCTTCTGGAGCTACTGCTTTTCTATTACCTTTTTCATCTTCAACTACAACCCCACTATTTCTAATTAATTTATAACGATTCGCTCTGGTTTGTTTATCTGGATTACATATAAATTGACAAGTTGAGCATGAGTATTCCATTTGATAACCTGGTGCTAATGGATGATAAAAAACACCTGCATTTCGTTTTCTCTTTAAATATGCTGGGACATGGTTTTTAATAGATTCTACAATTTCTTCATCTGTTTTAGGCACTTCAAATCTTGCGGATGACCACGAGGACCATTTTTTGGATGAATCTAATCCTGTATATCCAGCACATACTAAAACACATCTTTTTTTATTCCTGTATTCTCTTGTTTTATATTTGATATTATTAAGTTTTATTGTAGTTTCTTTTTTATTTAGATATTTAGGAATACAGTTATTACTGCAAAGATTACATTTATCACAATAATTATCTTTATGATCTAATACTTTAGTGCTAATTAATTCAGCATCAGTAACAACTGTTGATAAAACAACAGCTGAGCCATGTTCTTTTGTAAGTAATAATCCAGAATGTCCCATAAACCCAACACCACTTATTAATCCTAAAAATATATGTGAAAGTGGTGGTTTTCTATCATCAAGTCCATTTGGAGAATCTTTTCTATATACATAGTTTGGTGCAAGGGGAACTGCATCATAATCTAATTGTTTAAGTAAGCTTGCTACTTCTAGACCAATTCCTCCTGCAAATGTTGTTGTTCTAATTTTGTTTAAATTTAATTTTTGATTTTTTTTACTAAGGTAATCATCTATTAATTCTTGATTTAAAGGAACTGCAAATACTATGGCTGATTTTGCATTCTTTAAGGTGTAAGTTAAATCTATAGTGTCTACTTCATTTTCAACCATTTTTTTGCTTACAATTCCTACTTCACTTGCTCCTAAATCAATAACCATCTTTTTTATTAATTCTGTAAGTTCTTTTTCCATAATCACATTATTCCTTTAGTCATCTTATAATAATATCAATAAA
>JAITXE010000087.1 GCA_031284925.1 Methanobrevibacter sp. | reverse complement strand
AGCAGTTATATTTTGAGGATTTGTAAGAGAACGTTCTTCTACAAGATTTCTAAGTGTTCCATTTAAAATATGTTGTCTAACTTCATTTAATACGAATTCTATGTTTTTATTGTTATGTTTTAATAAATCTTCTTGGGAGATTTCAAATAATTTATACTTATTTAAATCATAGTTTTTAGTTGGTGTTAAAAAAACATTTAAGTAACTATAATATTGCCCAGATCCTTTTAGAAATAAATCCATGCCTAAATAAGTTAAAAATGGGATAAAACTTATCTCAGCAAATGGAAAAATTAAATAGGTATTTGGATTTAGATTTTTACGAAGAGATACTATTAATTCAACTAAATCTTTTGGGTGAAGTATTAATTCATCCCCATTAGCTATTAAAAATCCATTGTATCCTACCTCTTCAAGTTCTTTTGCTGCTTTTAGTCTTAACTCTATTGAACCTTGAAGTACAGCAATATCATAATATTTCATGGAATTTTTAGCATTGGTTATTGTCTTTTTCGCAGCCCAAATAGCTATTTCTTTTTGGATATTATAAGCAGATCCAATATCTGGAGCTATTTTATAGTCTTTTTCATCCACTATATTTGGAGTTTCAAGATTTTCAAGTTTTCCAAATCGTGCAGGACCATCATGACTTTTTATTTCAAATTTACAACTCATTTAAAATCTCTTTTGAAGTTTATATTTATTTATACTTTTGAATGTATGTGGATTTTTCTAATTTTTTAAGAATTTTATTAAGAAATATTTTGCTATATCATCTATTTTTAATACCATTAAGTATTTATATAATATTTAATATATCAAATTATTATAATTATAATAGTTTAATAATGATAAATATAATATTAATAATAATAAGATTTATAAAAAATAAGCCCCATACAATAGATGGGGTGGAAATAAATAAAATCTTAGATAAAAGATTAAGTAATGAGTATGTTATAAGTAGTTAATATGATAAATCAATGGTTATTAACCTCCTAAAACTGAAAAGTAGGCATTGATTTAGATATTAAATCACTTGTTAGGTTAAGTATTTGGCTTAATGATAAATAAGATTGTAATAAGCAAGTTAATATTAAAAAATATCTAACTTAATTGAATCATTAAAAGATACAATACAAAATTCATTAGTATAAAAGTCTTTCATGATATCTTTTTATGTTATGAAATTTTATGGAGGAATTAAATGATTGAAGTTCGATTTCATGGTCGTGGAGGACAAGGTTCTGTTACTGCTGCAGAGATTTTAGCAAAGGCAGCATTCGAAGATGGTAAGTATTCCCAAGCTTTTCCTTTCTTTGGGGTTGAGCGACGAGGAGCTCCAGTTATGGCATTTACTAGAATAGATGATAAACCTATAGAAGTTAGATATCAAATTTATAACCCTGACTATGTATTAGTTCTTGATGATGGATTAATAGATGTAATAGATGTTTATTCTGGGTTAAGAGATGATGGTAAAGTTTTAATTAATACAAATAAAAATGAATTAGGTTCTAAAGAAAATACTGCCATAATTGATGCTACAAGCATTGCATTAGAAAATATTGGTCTTAACATTGTTAATACTATTATGCTTGGATCATTTGCAAAGAAAAGTGGGGTAGTTAGTATTAATTCTATTATTAAAGTTATTAATGATACTTTCCCAGGCAAAATTGGTGAAAAAAACTCAAAAGCAGCACAAATTGCTTATGAACAAATTAAATAAAAGGTGATTAAGTGGAATCTAAAGGAGGAGTGGTTTTCAACCCAGGAAGCACAAGAGCAAATAAAACTGGAAGTTGGAGAACATTTAAACCTATACTTGATAAAGATATATGTAATGATTGCGATAATTGTATAATGTTTTGTCCTGAAGGAGTTGTAAATAAAGACCATGACATTGATTATGATTATTGTAAAGGATGTGGAATATGTGCAGAGGAATGTCCAGTAGATGCAATAAAAATGGAAAGAGAATAATGGTGAGTTAAATGGTAAAAAAAGTTATTACATCAAATGAAGCTGTTGCTGAGGCAGTAAAATTAGCTAAACCAGATGTTATTCCAGTATATCCTATCACACCCCAAACAACCATATCTGAATATCTTGCTCAGTATGTTGCAGATGGTGACATTGATAGTGAGTATATACGTGTTGAATCTGAACATAGTGCATTAAGTGCAGCTATTGGTGCTTCAGGAGCTGGAGTTAGAGTTTTTACAGCTACATCATCACAAGGACTCATGCTCATGCACGAGATTGTTTTTGCAGCTGCTGGAATGAGAGTACCCATAGTTTTAGCCGATGCTAATAGAGCTATTTCAGCACCAATCAATATATGGAATGATCATCAAGATTCAATTTCTCAAAGAGATGCTGGATGGATACAACTCTATGTGGAAAATGCCCAAGAAGCTCTTGATTCAATACTGCAAGCATACAAAATAGCTGAAAATGAAGAGGTTCTTCTTCCAACCATGGTTTGCTTAGATGGTTTTTATTTAACACATACAGTTGAACCTACAGAAATCCCAAATCAGGAACAAGTGGATCAATTTTTACCTAAATATCATGGAAAATATTCATTTTTAGATCCAAAACAACCAACTTCTCTTGGTACACTTGCAGACCCACAATATTATATGGAAATTAGATATCAAATTGAAAAATCCATGGAAAACTCTATTGACGTTATAAAAGAAGTGGGTAAAGAATTTAAAAGTGTTTTTGGAAGAGAGTATGGATTAATTGAAGCTTATAAATGTGAAAATGCTGATGTAGTATTAGTAGCTATGGGTTCAATTTGTACAACACTAAGATATACAGTAGATCAATATAGAGAAAAGGGAGAAAAAATTGGCTTACTTAAAATAAGAGCATATAGACCATTTCCAGTAGATGAGATTAATGAAGCCTTGAAAAATGCTAAAAAAGTAGCTGTCTTAGATAAAAATATTTCTTTTGGTGTTGGAGGAGCAGTTTACAATGATATTAAAGCAAAAATAGATGTTGAAGCTTATGGTTTCATAGTAGGGCTTGGAGGAAGAGATATAAATCCTGAAGATATAGGTGATATTATTGAGAAAACTAAAAATCCAGTTAAAGATATAACTTGGGTTGGATTAAAGGAGGAATAAAATGAAAATACCTGAAGAAGAATTACTGGCTCCAGGACATAGAGGATGTGCTGGTTGTGGTGCTACAATTGGGGTTAGGTTAGCTCTTAAAGCATTAGGTAGAAATACAGTAGCTATTTCTGCAACAGGTTGTTTAGAAGTTATAACCACTCCTTTTCCAGAAACTGCATGGGAAATACCATGGATACATGTTGCATTTGAAAATGCAGGAGCTGTAGCATCTGGTGTTGAAAGAGCGATGAAAGCAAAAGGAATGGAAGATACTAACATTGTTGCATTCGGTGGAGATGGTGGAACTGCAGATATAGGATTTCAATCCCTATCTGGAGCAATGGAAAGAGGACATAATTTAATCTATATCTGTTATGATAATGAAGCATACATGAATACTGGAATACAAAGAAGTGGTTCTACTCCTTATGGAGCATCAACTACAACATCACCAGTAGGGAAAAAAAGTTTTGGTGAAGATAAACCTAAAAAAAACCTACCATTAATAATGGCAGCTCATGGAATTCCTTATGTAGCAACAGCGTCTATTTCCTATCCAGAAGACTTCATGCGAAAGGTTAAAAAAGCATCCGAGATAGATGGTGCATCTTACATTCATCTAAATCAACCATGCACAACAGGATGGGGTTATGAATCATCTAAAACCATAGAATTAGGTAGATTAGCTGTTGAAACAGGTACATGGATGTTATATGAAGTTGTAAATGGAGAATTTAAATTAACCTACAAACCTCAAGTTAAAAGACCAGTGAAAGAATATTTATCTGCACAAAAAAGATTTAAACATCTAAATGATGAAGAAGTAGAAACCATACAAGAATATGTAAATCAACAATGTAAAGCCGTAGGGATATAAGGGGGGTCAACTATTGGAGAAAATAATAATTCAATCAGAACTATGTGATGGTTGCTTAGATTGCGAACACATATGTACTGGTCTTTATACAACATCAAGAATTAGTATTCAAGAACTTGATTCAACCTATTACTCTATTGTGTGTCAACAATGTGAAACTGCACCTTGTGCAATAATATGTCCTACCGAAGCAATGCAAATAACTGGAGTAAACAGTGAAAAATGTATTGGTTGTGGACTATGTGTGATGGTCTGTCCATTTGGAGCAGTTCATATTCATGATAAAATAGCTAATAAATGTAATCAATGTAAGGATAAATATGAAGGTCCAGGATGCATAAAAGCTTGTTCTAAAAGAGCACTATCATTAATAGATCCAGATATCCTCAAATTAGAAAAACAAAAAGAATACATAAATAAATTCAAAACAATGGCTAAAAAACCTAAAATGAGTTTTATTAACATTATAGAAGATAATGCAAAAGCAAATAAAAGTTTAACTAAAAAATGAGGTTATATAATGAGAGAACTAATTGCAAACCCCGAACTTTGTATAGATTGCATGAAATGTGAGAGAAATTGTCCACAAAATGCAATTAGAGTTCATGATGGAGTTCCATTATTCTGTATGCACTGTAGCCCTGAGAAAGCACCATGTTTAAATGTCTGCCCAGAAAAGGCAATAAAAGAACTTGGAGGTGCAATTGTAATAAACTCAGATATATGCATAGGATGTGGAATGTGTAGAGATGTATGCCCAATTGCAGCCATTTCTCTAGATGTGGATGGATTAGCAACTAAATGTGATCTTTGTGTTAATGAAGATAGTCAACACTGCATAGATAACTGTCCAACAAATGCACTAACCAATGATTCCAGTAAGTTAGTCACCACAAAACAAAATAAATTCATTGAAGAGCTAAAAAAACTAAAAGTCTAAGATTTTTACTCTTCAATACTTTTTTTTACTTGATAATGTTCTACAATTATATATTTAAGCAATTGTTTAACAATATCATTTTATTTTACTATTTAAGAGAATTTTTTAAATTAATTTAATTCTCATACATTTGATGGATTTTTCATTTGGGTATGATATAATGGAAATTGAATTAAAAAATATTTCTAAGCAATTTAAAACTTCATCTAAGGATTCTGAAAAGATTGTTCAAGCTTTAGATGACGTATCTTTTAAAATTAAAGAAGGGGAGGTATTTGGTTTTGTTGGAGCTAATGGAGCTGGTAAATCTACTACTATGAGAATTATAATGGGAGTATTAAATCCAGATTCAGGATCTATTTTAGTAAATGGTGAAAAGATTAATCGCAACGACCGTCAAAAAATGGGGTATATGCCATCAGAACGTGGATTATATCCAAAAATGAAAGTATATGAACAGATTAAATTTTTAACTGAAATACATGGATTATCTTCAAAAGATGCTAAAAAACAGACAAATTTTTGGTTAAAAAAATTAGATATAACCCAACATAAAGATAAGTTACTACAAACTTTATCAACTGGTAACCAACAAAAAGCTCAATTAGTAGCGACTTTAGCTCCAAAACCAGAAGTGTTAATTTTAGATGAACCTTTCAGAGGACTCGATCCAATAGCAGTGAAAGTTATGGTGAATACAATAAAAGATTTTGCAAATGAAAACAAACCAGTTTTATTTAGTTCCCACCAATTAGAACTTATTGATAAATTAGCAGATAAAGTAAGTATTATCAAAGATGGGAAAATTATTATTAATGGAACACCTAAACAACTAAGAGAAAAAGCTAATGTTTCACAAACAAAAACAATTCCAACACCATTATCAGATATCTTTGGTGATTTAATAAACTTTAATTAATAAATTAAAATAATATAAAATAAATATTATAAAAAGGGGATAAAATGAGGAATATATTATTGGTTGCTAAAAGGGAATTTAAAACTCGTATTTTTTCTAAATCATTTATTTTCTCTACAATAGTTTTTGCAATTTTAATTGTTGCTATTGGTGGAATTAATGTTATTATTTCAAATGGGGGAGGATTTGATAATAGTATTCCAAATTTGATGATGGATACTAATACTAAAGCAATAGCCGATGCTAATAATCAAGCTGAAGATGAAGTCTTACAACAACATGGACTGACAAAAGAACAGTTTAACACAGAAATAAGTTCAAAATCAGAAGAAATTATAGCTGGTTTAAACCTAAAAGAAAATAATCCGGGTAATATCACATTTTCATTTATGATTCTCATATTAATGTTTATGTCAATTGTGCTAAGTGGAAATCAGATGTCATCAGGTGTTGTTGAAGAGAAATCTAACTCCATTGTTGAAATTTTACTCTCTGCAATGTCTTCTTTTCAATTACTTAGTGGTAAAATCATTGGTTTAGCATGTGCAGGGTTAATTCAAATCATTGTTATTCTTATCGCTTTAGTTAGTTCCATTGAGATAAGTGGTGGGGAATCTATCTTTAATGGGATTCCAATTGACACATTCGGATTTGTGTTGATTATGTTTGCTATAGTTGGTTATATTTCATTTTCTTCATTATATGCTGCATTTGCATCGACTGCAAACAGTCCTACTGAAGCTCAAACAGCAGTTACTCCAGTTGCAATATTAATGCTTATTCCTTTTTATGCAACACTTTTTCTTCAAGGAGCTTCTAATAATCCAATTATAGGTGGAATTTTACATTATTGCCCATTTTTTAGTATTTTTTCTATACCTTTAGATTATGCTAAAGGAGTAGTAACTCTTAATCAATCTCTTATTTCATTAGCTATTTCCATTATTGCAATCCCAATTATTTTTTGGTTTGCTTCTAAACTTTACAAACGTTCAGTATTATCTTAAACCATTAATCAATACTATAAATTAAAAAAAAAGTTAGATAAAATTATTATTAAATTAAAAAAAAGTCCAGGGTAATGTCCTTGATTAAGATGGTGAGTGAAATGAAATTAATCTATATCTTTATTGGGGGAGGAATTGGGGCAATATTATGATATAGTTCCTTTCAATACATTAGAAATGTCAGTGAAACATCTTTTCCATTAGGAACATTGGTTATAAATGCAATTGGATCCTTAATGATAGGGTCTCTTTTTAACTTATTTCAAACTTATGCTGTGGCAAAGAAATTCTCTTTATTTTTTATAGTTGGTTTTTTAGGAAGTTTTACAACATTTTCAACATATTCATTAGACACAGCACAATATTTCTTAGATGGAAATTTAAAAGAAGCAATATTAAATATTTACTGAATAAGGGGTAATACTTAATATTTGTTTTAATTGGATTAAAATTGAGCAAAACTTTCATTTCTTATTAATATTTATTCATTAATAAATAAACTCACAATTATTAAATATAAATGTAATTTAAATAAAATTTATAAGATATTATATGATGAGTTATTCAGTAATGGTGATTAACTACTTATAAAAAAGTTTATAATTTAATTTGTGGTGATTAATAGTGAGTTTAAATAATAATATTCTTATGAGGGAATTAGATTTTGATATTAAGAATTCATATTTTATGATCGTGAGTTTTCTAATTTTACTTTCACATCAAGACTTAATGCAGATATTTTATGGAATTACTGTAAAGAACATGACTATTCTTTTTATATTTTCATTTTATGGTTTACTTGAAGGTTTAAATAATGTTCCAGAACTTAGAAGAAGGATAGTTGATGATAAATGTCTTGAATATAAAAATTAATGGTATTACTGTTATTGAGTTAGATGATGGGTCATTAGTTTCTATGGAAGCACCAGCCACTGATGAAAATGAATCAATTATTAATTGGCATGATAAAATAGTTAAAATAAGAAATTCTGTGTTATCTGGTGATACTGAAAATTTATTCCTAAAAGAGGTTACAGATGAACATTATGATCTATTTTCATGCATCCCTTGGTTTGATTTTGAAAGTTATAGACCTGTAGATACTCTACGCCATAAATTTCAACCTTTAATTACATGGGGAAAATACACTAATGGTAAAATGATTGTTGCTCTTATTTGTAATCATCTTTTTGTTAATGCTAAAGAAGCAGGTCTTTTTTTCAATAATGTACAAAAGCATTTTAACATGGATGATGAAAATTAATATTAAATAAATACTGAATTAAAAATTTGTAGGAGCTTTTATTATAAGTTATAAAATCAGCATAATAATTCCAATTTTCAATACTGAAAAATATTTGAGGAAATCTTTAGATTCAATTATTAAACAAACTATGAATTTAGGTGATATCCAAGTAATAATGGTTAATGATACTTCAAATGATAAAAGTAAAGATATTATCAATGAATACTCTGCTACCTATCAAAACTTTATAGCTATTCATTTAGATGAAAATATTGGTGGTGCTTATGGTCCTCGTAATATTGGACTTAAAAAGGCTACTGGTGAATATATAATGTTTTTAGACTCCGATGATACTTACGTGGATGATGCATGCCAACTATTATATGATGAAATAAAATCAAGTAATGTAGATATTGTTTTTGGAAGATATTTGAGAATTAATCCAGAACATGATTTAATCCAAAAATCATATACCCCCTATAAAGATAATATATTTTCAGAGTATTCTAATGATATTCTTAATCCAGAGCAAATGTCATCAATTGTTCGCTTTTTTTGGAAAAATATGATTGTTAAATTAATTTATGGTAAAGAAAAAAATACTGCCAATCAAAGTATCCAAGTAAACTGTTTATTAAATGATTATACCATTTTAAAAATATTACCTTCAATTTGGACAAGAATATTTAGAAGAGATATAATAGAAAAAAATAATATAGAGTTCCCGTCCTTCATATCAGGTGAAGACTTAAATTTTATTATAGAATATTATTTTAATTCTAATAAAATTTTATTTTTAAATGATAAAGTAATATGTAATCATATTGTACGTGATCTTATTAAGGATAAATCAATTACAAAAAAAATGAGTTTTAAATTAGTTCATGATTCAATAAAATCATATTCTGCATGTTTAGATATTTGTAATAAATATAATTTCAAACATAGTTATACCTTTTTAAACGCTTTTTTATTAAATTGGATAAGCATATTCTTAAAATATGATGGAAATATTAATGAGAATAAAATACTTATAGATGAGATAAAAAACATGAAAAAAGCATACCATCCAAATTTAATTGGTACATTAATTATTAATTTCACAATCATATTAATAAAAATATCAAAAATCTTAAAAAGAGTGAAAAAATATTAAATTAAGAAGAATATTTTTTTTAATGAGTAAAATTCAATACCACTTTCTTTCACTTTTTCTTTCTTTTAGGAATATAAACTTCAATAGCTAATGGCTCTGGGCAAGTATAATAGCAATCCCCACAACCAATACAACCATCACCAATATATTTAGCATAATTATAACCCAAATTGTTTAATTCATTGCATAATTCAATCACATTTTTCTTACAACCAATAATACATCGTCTACATCCTTTACATTCATTTTTATGAATGATAATGTATGGTTTTGGAATTTCTAAAGATGTTTCTATTGATAATTTAATTCTACTCATTTAATATCCCTTTTTAATTTATTACATGGCGGGTTTATGCATAACATATATTAGTTATATAACATAATATTTAATATTAACTAATTATTTCTTAATGAATTATCATCTTAATTTTTTTATAAATTATTCTAAAATATATTATTTGTCTAAAAAACTATTAATGAATTGGGTGAATAAATGAAAATAGCTATTGCATCTTCTGATGGTAAAAATGTTGATTTGCATTTTGGAAAAGCAAATTCTATTTATGTATATTATTTTGATGGTGAAAATTCAAAATTTATTGAACATAGAACTGTTGAAATAGATTTAAATGAAAGACATCAATGGACAAAAGTTTTAGATGTCATTTCAGATTGTGATATTATCATGTCAGCTCAAACAGGTTTTAAATCTAAATATGGAATTGAAAAAGCTGGATTAAAAAGTTTTGAAGTTAAAGGTCCAATAGAAACTGTTTTAAAAAAATACATTGACCATTACAAGTTCATGAACGATATAATAATATAGTAAATTTTAATTAGCAATTTAAAAGTAGCATTGTAAATTACATGTGTGTGATTATTTTGTATTAAAAATTTATGAAATCAGCTAAAAAAATAAGTAGGCGTATATGATCTATTGTTTTTAAGGGTAAAATGATTTTTAAAATTGGGAATCCCAGATGAATTTCTGCAATGCCAAAAATTCTCATGATAGAAGACGAAAATATGCTTGAGTTGACTTTGTCATGAAAGTGACACAACCCGTTCTTAGGAGAGCGAGGGAGAGAAATCTCCCAATCTTAGACACAGTCTCATAAAAAATATTGACAAAGAATATTGACATATAATAACTCAAACATTCTTGATTTTTGGGCTGTAGTTTCTTAGCATTAGAGATAATGAAATCACGGTTAATGAGCTTAGAGTCATTGCTAAGCCTGCAAATTCTACCTTGAAAACTATGCCAAATAATGGGTATAGTAAGCCTGCTGCTACAGGAATTAGGATTATATTGTATGTGAATGCCCAGAAAATGTTTTTTTTTTATTCTTCTGATTATTTCTTTTGAAAATTCAATGGCTACCACTACATTTTCTAGATTTCCTTCAATTATAATTATATCTCCACTTTCAGTAGCTATATCACTCCCTGTTCC
>JAITXE010000085.1 GCA_031284925.1 Methanobrevibacter sp. | reverse complement strand
GTAGCAGCCGCAGC
The DNA here is from genome assembly GCA_031284925.1 of Methanobrevibacter sp. Lineage (GTDB taxonomy): Archaea > Methanobacteriota > Methanobacteria > Methanobacteriales > Methanobacteriaceae > Methanovirga. The sequence continues at coordinate 12,836 of JAITXE010000085.1, read as the reverse complement.
ATTATATCTTGCATCAGTTTTACTCAATGAAAGAAAAACTCAAAAAGAAATTGCAGATATAGCAGGTGTTACAGAAGTCACCATTAGAAACAGATATAAAGAACTAACTGAACATCTTGAAATATGTATGGAATTATAAAAATATTCATGCCCAATTACTAAATATACTCGCTGATTTTATGCTTTATTTTATTGGATTAGGTTTATCAGATTACACAGATATTTCTTTAAAAGGTTTAGAAGTATTAAAAAATCTGGATTTTATCTATGCAGAATTTTTTACTTCAAAGCTATTTGGAGATAATATTAAGTCAATTGAAGAGTTAATTAACAATCAAATAATTACTTTAAAGCGAGAAGAGCTTGAAGAAGAAAACATATTATTAAGTAAAGCAAAAGATTATAATGTTGGACTATTAACTGGAGGTGATCCTTTAATAGCTACAACCCATATTAATTTTTTAGTTGATGCAAAAAAACGAGGTATTAAAACAGAAATAATTCATGGATCTTCAATTTTATCAGCTGGCACTGGGATATCTGGGTTGCAACCTTATAAATTTGGAAAAGTAACTTCAATTCCTTTTCCAGATAAAAACTTCTTCCCACATTCTCCTTATTTAACAATTGAGGAAAATTTAAGAAATAACCTCCACACTCTTGTTCTTTTAGATATTCAATCTGATAAAGACAGGTTCATGACAGTAAATCAAGGATTAAAATATCTTTTAAATGTTAGAGATAGTTTAATTGAAGAGAGAACAGATTTACTTATCACTGAAAAAACTTTAGCTATTGGAATTGCAAGAGTTGGTTCTAAAGATTCAAAAATAAAAGCTGGATCAATAGATGAGTTAATTGATTTTAACTTTGGAAATCCTTTACATTGTATTGCAATACCTTCAAAACTCCATATAATTGAATCAGAATATTTAATAGCTATTGGTAGCTTAGATAAATCTGTTTTAAATGATTACTTATAGGATGTTGCTATTGAATTTTAATAATTTTTAGATTTTTTATTTTATTTTAATATTTAATAATAAGAATATAAAATATGAAAGTTTATTTAATAAAAGAAACTGTTAGTTGAAAATTGTTGAATATAATATTTCAGTGATAAAATGTTTAAAAGAATCAGAGAAGATATAACAATGGTCAAATTAAGAGACCCGGCTGCTAAAGGCACTATAGAAATACTTTTCTGTTATTCTGGATTGCATGCAATATGGATACATTTAATAGCTCATGCATTATGGAATCATGGACTAGGGTTTTCAGCAAGATATTTATCTCAAATTAATCGTTTTTTCACAGGAGTTGAAATCCATCCAGGCGTTAAAATAGGAAAAAGAGTTTTCATTGATCATGGAATGGGAGTTGTAATGGGTGAGACAACAATAATTAATGATGATGTAATTATATATCAGGGAGCTGTCCTTGGAGGCACAAACTTAATTAAAGAGAAAAGGCATCCAACTGTTGAATCTGGAGTTGTAATTGGTGCTGGAGCTATTATAATAGGTAATTTAACATTGGGACACGGATCTAAAATAGGTGCTGGAGCAGTTGTTTTAGATGATGTACCTCCAAAAAGTACAGCAGTGGGTGTGCCAAGTAGACTTGTTCTTGAAGATAGAAAATGTGCATTAGATCAAGAACATCAAAATCTTCCAGACCCCGTTAAAGAAGCTATTAATAATATTATCTACGAAATTGAAGATTTAAAAGAAGAAATAAGTATTTTAAAAAGTAAAAAATAGTACTTATCTTAACTTCTAATCTAAAAATTTTAATAAGTCATATTTACTATCAACAAATGATTCATTTTCAGTTATCTATGACATTTTTCTCATATTTCTCGCTTAAAAATTTATCAAATTTATCTTTATCAAAACCTATAGCAACATGTTTTCCTTTATCAATTTAATTGAAATATTTTTTGGGATGTTTCAATGGGTTTAATTTGTTTTATTGTAGTATCTACTTTATTAGCAAAAGAAGGAGTTAAAATTCTTTTTTGATAATATGGTAGTTTAATATTCTCAAAAAAAGATAATGAGAAGATTATATTCTGAATAAAATTTAATGTTTCAGTTACTTCATTGGTTGAGGGAATATCATTTTTTGAGGATTCTATTTTCATGTCAAATCATTATAAGAATAATATTCATTTAATTCCTCAAATATTTCTTTTTGAAGCTTTTTTAGACCGCATAAAGTAATTTTTAATTCATTTGCATGTTCTGGGAATTTTTTTGTAGTCGTTTATTATCTAAAATAAATTTTTGAACTTCACCCCATTTTTGATGAATTGTTTTTTCAGTACATTGATCCAATTGAAATAATAAATCATTTTTTCTCCCTTGGAAAGATTTTAGAATTAATTTTAATCCAAGTCATTAGGATGAGTTAATAAACGCTTTTTTTAGAGGAAATTCTCTCATCAATTTTTCAAATTCCATCCCAATATCTTCTTTAAAGTGATTCATGTTAATTCCTCCAACGAAATAACTATTTTTTGAAAATAAGGAATATTATAAATTCTTAGGTTAAATTTTCTTAATTTCATTTATATAGTTTAAAATACATATTTTAATATCATATTTTTTATTAAATATTTATAAACCTTTGGATATATATTATATAAACATACTTTAAAAGAATAAAAAGATTAAATATAATCTCTTAAATTGATAATAATGAAAAATGAAAAATATTTTTTAAATCATCATATAAAACATGGTTTAAAGCTTAGTTTTCATGGAGAAATTTATAATCATAAGCAAATCAATGACTTTTTAAGTGAATATTCTAATTTAGATTATTTATATGGTAATGACCTTTTTTTAGAATTAATTTATTATTTAATTACTAATAATTGTGATGATTATAATAATATTAATAAATATTTAAATGAAAATCAGAAGTATAAAGCTATTTTTAATAACAAAAAAACTATTAAAAAAGAATTTAACCTTTTAGTGTCTACTTTACAAGCTTTGATGATTTTAAATGGGGATTTTGTTTTTTCTATTTCTGATGGTGAAAATTTATCTATTTCAAGAGATGTAATTGGATCTTATCTTCTTTACTATGGTTATAATAATAAAACTGAACAATCACAACCATTATTTTCAGATAATAGGAAAGATTTATGGGCTGAGGGAATTGAAAATGTTAAAACCTTAAAGCCAGGCCATATACTTTTTAACAATGAATTATATCCTCCAATTAATCCTCCATGGAATAAACACAAAATTATTAATTCAAATATTTATAAAAACGATCAATGTTTATTTAAGGATGAAAATCATTACAATAGATCTAAAAATGAGCTTATTAAACTTCTTAAACTATCAGTTAAAAGACGAGTGGATGATTTAGACGAGGTTGGTTTATTTTTCTCTGGAGGAGTTGATAGCACAATAATAGCTAAAATTTTAAAAGACATATCAAAAACTAAAGATTTAAACATTAAATTACTGACTGTGGGAACTGAAAACGCTAAAGATATCAAAATCAGTAAAAAAATAGCTAAAGACTTGGAATTAGATTTAAATTATAGTTTAGTTAATGAATCAATTATTTACTCAGAATTTGAAAAACTCTTAAATGCTATTGAAAAAGCAAGTATAATAGATTTAGGCGTAGGGATGACAATTTATTTAGCAAGTGAATTAGCCACAGAAGAAGGAATTAAAACTATTTTAACAGGTCAAGGAGCAGATGAATTATTTGGTGGATATAATCGTTATTTAGAGAGTTATACTATATCGGAAGATTTTCTTGAAAATGAACTTAGTCATGATATTGAGTTTATGCATGAAGTTAACTTTCAAAGAGATATTGCAATAGCTAAAATCAATAATCTAAACTTCAGGTCTCCTTTTTTAGATAAAGATTTTATAAAATATGCATTAAATCTTCCTAGCCGTTATAAGATTAAATCAAATGATGATAAACTTAGAAAACACATCCTTAGAGACATGGCTATTGACTTAGAAATCCCACAATATATAGCCAATAGACCAAAAAAAGCAGCACAATATGGTTCAGGAATTCATAAAATTATTACTAAAAAGATTTTATCTAACTTTGATTATAAACAATATCTAAAAGATCTAAAAATGATTTCATTTTAATGAATTAAATATACATTATCAAAATAATTAAGATCTGTTGATGATGTGGGTACTGTGTAAACTTTTTCTATATCATAATTTTCCCCATTTTTATTAATTATTTCATTAAGATTATTAATATCATATTCCTCTTTAGTAAATAACCATACCTTATTTTTATTAATTAATGTATCTTTAATTTTATCAAAAAAAAATTGCTTTGTTTCCTTCACCAAATATTTTTTGATAAGGCTTTTCTTTTGGTGATTTTTCATTAATTTGAAAGATATGTGAAGTATACATTATTCCTACCTCTTCCATTACTTGCACCACTAACAAATTCATCAATATTGGGCTTTTTTAGTGGGAGATGATATCCCATTATAGTTGCAACAAAATAATTTTTAATAAAATTATCATCAGTGACAATTATCATATCATTTGCACTGACTTGATTTAAAACTTCTTTAGTTTGACCAATAGTTAATTCATTTTGTTTCTCAGAACATATGAATGAATACTTACAACTGACACTTACAAGCAAAAATAATATAAATAATGGTAGAAATATTTGTTTTTTAGAATAAGTTTTACTAAGTAATAAACTAAATGTCAGATAAAAACATCCGAGTGCTGGAAACATATGCCTATCATAAAAAGTGGGTTCTATTAAAATTGAAGTTATTACCCCAATTAGTATAGTACATATTAAAACTAATAACCCATAATTAATAAAAGAGTCATGTTTAGTTCTTTTTATTAAAAAAGAATAAATTAATAATATGATAAGCAGAATTATCATTACAATTCCAATTATTGAGATATTACTTCTTAAATCAAAATATGTAAAAGGAGTGCTAATAAGATTGTTACCAATTTTTGCTATGATGGAATATCCTTGAAAATGATGTGCTGGGGATACTATAAACCAGATATACTCTTGAATACTTGAAAATGTTATGCTAGGTAATTTAAAACCACTTTCTAATCCCCCACTATTTAGTAAGTACATTATCCAAGGCAAACATGATAATATGAAAATTAATCCAGAACTTATTAGCTTTTTAAAATTAGTCCAGAACTTATTAGCTTTTCTATTTTTTAATAAAAAAACGAACAACAATCCATATATGATAAAAGAACTTATTCCAGCATAGTAATGAGTGTAAAATCCTAAAAGACTAAATATGGTTAATAAAATCCAGTTTTTGGTTTTAGATTTAATTGTTATTTTGTATGCATTGTAAAAAGATAATGTGACAAATAGTAATGCCCAACTATACATGCGCAGTTCAAATCCATAAAACATTAACTTAGGCATTGAAACAATGCACATTGCAAAAATCCCAGTAGCTAACCAACCTAAGTCTTTTTTTATTTTAGTTAAACTAAAAATCAGTAGGATGATAATTGGTATTATTGAAACTATTTTACCTAAAACTATTTCATTAAATTGAATTTTTAAAAAATAAAAGAAAGTAAATGCTGATTTTAGTATTATATAATATACTGGTGGATGAACATCCATAGCAGCCGAATGTATCATGTTTAAATAAGAATATTGGATTATGTTTAAAGTAAATATTTCATCAAAACTATCAAGCAATATATTTTTACTTAGAGAGTTATATAATGTAATTATTAGTAAAAATATACTAATTAGAAATAGCAAAATTCCTATTTTACTTTCATTACTCTTCATTGAAAAATTCATTACTCACCTTTTAAATTTTCATCGATTTATATTTTAAATTATTTATCTAATGAGAATTTCTATTAACCTTATTTTTCATGAAATCATATCATGAAAAATCTCATATTTAAATTAAACTTCTTAGTATATATAAATATACATATTTCAAATTATAAGATTTCATATTTATATTTTTTAAATTTACAATTTAAATGTTATTTCAAAACAAGTGACCGGATATTTTAAATCAAAATTATCTATAACTAAAGGACTTAATTCTCCAAAAACTCCTTCTATTTCTCCATTTTTTGATTTTATATTTCCGACTCTTCCTTTAATAAAACTTGGATTTATTGATGGAGTGATTTGCATATCATAGCCTAAATTTAATAAAACACTTGATATTGTTGATTTTATCTCTGTAAAGTTTGTGGTGGAGTGACATATAAGAGCAGATAGTTTCTTTATTGTGTTTGTTTTTGTTTCTTTACTATCATCAAGATATAAAACATCCCCAATTTCAAATATTTTTTGTGGTAAGTCTTCATGTTTATTATCTTCTAGAAATTCCATTAAACCGTTGATTAAATTAGTTCTAATCATTGTTCTCTCAAGAGAAATTGGTCTAGCTACTTCAACATGCTCACTTATTTCTTGATTCATCTTACTATAATGATTCTCTTCACTTGTCAACATTAAACTCATGATTTCTTGAAACCCTAAACCAATCATCACTTCCCTAATTGAGTTATCACTTTTAAACCATGGATCTTCATTTGCCACGGTAGCTATTTTAGGCATTTTAGGTTTGATTTTATTTATGCAATATTGAATTGCTATATTTTCTATTAGATCTACTTCATGTAATATGTCTATTCTATAAGATGGAATTTTCACTTTTAAGCTGTTAGAATCTATTATCTCAGCATCCATTCTTGCTTTAGAGATAAGTCTTTTAATTTCATCTGCATCAATATCTATACCAATTAATTTATTTGCAGTTGCTACATGAACAATTTTCTCTTTTACTTTCAAATCGGGTGTTATTACTGTTTTATCAGGATATATTATTTTTAAACTTTCTATTTTCCCACCAATTTCAGCAAATGAACTACATAATATATTTAAACATTGATTAACAGCTTTTTCATCTGTTCCAGTAACATCAATTACTATGTTTTTTGTATTATCTGTTAATTTTGTTAATTCGCCATTTATTATTGGCGGCATTGATAAAACTTCATTATTTTTATCAAGAATAAGTGGATACATATTAAATTTTTCAAGTAAATGTGAATATTTTGAGCCTTTTTCATGCTTTATTAATATTTCCTCAGGAGTCATTTTATTTTCATGTTCTAATGGGATGAAAGCATTTTCATTTTTTTCACTTGCAATATAATAAAACGGTCCTTTAATAACATCTAAGTTATGGATTCCTATGGCTACCTTTTTTCTATCTCTTCCAATAACCCAATGAAGGTTTTCTTGAAAGCCCATTATTTGTTTTAATTTTTTCCCACTAACATCCACACTTTTAATTATTGCAAAGCTAATAAATGGTCTGATTTTAGTTATTTTCTCATCAATATATACTTCTTCACCAGATTCTTCAATAGAATAAGATGGTAATCCAGTTTCTTGAGATATAAATCCTTTTAAACTTCTTGAAAGTCCTTCTAAAGATAATTGATCTGGACGGTTTGGAAAGAACTCAACTTTTACTGTTTCATCATCATAATCTTCAATATCACTTCCAAGCATGGGCAAAATATCAATCAATCTATCTTTTTCAATTGATATGCCATGTTTTTCTAACTCATCATATTCAAATGTAATAATTGGCATTAAATGTTTCTCCTATTTTTATGAATGAATTTATTTAATTAATATTATTTAATTTATTATAAATTACATGAATAGTTATAAAGATTTATAATCCATATATAAGAATGAAAAATATAGATTCTATGGCAAAATGTAATGATCTATGAACAATAGGATTTTTAGTTTTTATAAATAAAGAATGGGATATATCAATACAAAAATGTATTAATCCAGCTAATATTCCTACATTTAAAGATAAAAAAATAATGGATAAAAGAACCATATTAAAAATTGCTTCAAGTACTTCATGTATAATCCATCCTTGCAAAGGAGAGGATACAATCTCATTGACAAACCCTGCAAATATGACATAAAAATCATTGAATGCATTCCACATAAGTTTGCTGTGAAGAATATCACTAATAGTTAATACAATCACTATCTCAAACCAGAGTAATTCCATTTTTTCACCTTTATACATTAATTCATGCATGATGTTTAAATCATTATCTTTAATTTCTAATTTTTGGTCATAATTTAATGGATTTGGATGAATATAAGCATGTCCGTGATGATAATTATTGATTAATATAACAACAAACAATCCACTATTTGTTTTGTAAATTATTTTACTATTAATAAAAACAGAGCTCTGATTTATTTTAAATATATTAGCATATGTAATATTTAATATATAAATATGTTTTTTTTAAAACATCCCATTAAAATAGGCACTGTAAAATCATGTGCGTGATTAAGTAAATTTTAGCCTCATTTGTAAAGTTCTACTATTAGGGGTATAGTTTTTAACTGTAGAACCTATACGATAGAATAATGGGTTTGATTTCTTAGAATTATTTTTAATATGTCTAAGCACTGGTAAACTATTAAAAGTTTCACATTTGATATTATATGTCTATATTTGTTATATACTGAAAATTTTTTAAGACCAATTTTAGGCACTGTCAAAAGTATTGAGGGTTTATCATTTTCGAAATTTGGGATTTTATGAAATTGCTATAAAACTTTATTTTGGGCAATACAAAATAATTAATAAAATATGGCAATGTAAATTTAGCATGGTTTTCAAGAAACTAAATTTTGATTTTAAACTAAAAAATGTCAAACTATATACATCATGTTCTGACTCTTAATGTAATCAATTTGCGATTTTCCAAAACCATGCTAAACTTACAGCGCCTTTTTTTAATAAGTAATTTAAAATAAGTATTAAATTAATATCTAATATATAAATCTTTCTCTTTTAATCTTATGAGAAAAGATATTATATACTTAAAATAATAAAATATACTTGTTGAAATTATAATATATAACTTGATAGATTATGATTATAAATTCAATGATAAAATAAGAGGTGACACATTTGAGCGAAAAAATAGTTATATCTCCTACATCTAGACAAGAAGGACATGCTGAGCTTGTTATGGAAGTCGATGATGAAGGGATAGTTACCAAAGGAAGATATTTTAGTATTACTCCAGTAAGAGGTTTAGAGAAGATGGTTACAGGGAAGGCTCCTGAGACAGCCCCTGTTCTTTGTCAAAGAATCTGTGGTGTATGTCCAGTCCCACACACATTAGCTTCTACAGAAGCTGTTGACGATTCTTTAGATGTTGATCTTCCTAAAGCTGCAAAGTTATTAAGAGAACTTACTTTATCTGCAAGTAATCTTAACAGTCATGCTATACATCATTTCTTAATAGCTGCAGATATTGTTCCAGAAAACTTATTTGCCACTGCTGTTAACAGTGTCGGTGAAATAAGAAAAAATGCACAATATGTTGTAGATATGGTTGCTGGTGAAGGTATTCATCCATCCGATGTTAGAATTGGGGGGATGGCAAGGAATATTTCTGAACTTGCAAGAAGAAAATTATATTCAAGATTAAAAGCTTTAGTTCCTAAAGTTAATGCACATGTTGACTTAATATTAGATTTAGTTGAGCAAAAAGGATTTCCTAAAGGTTTAGGTGTCGTTAACCAACCTTTATTTGCAAGTGCTAACATATATGGTGATAGAGACTTCTTTGATCTAGATAGATTTACAGAAGTATTACCTGAAAGTTGGTATGATGATCCTGAAGTTGGAAAACGTGCTTGTACAACAATCCCATTATTAGATGGGGTTAATGTTGAAGCTGGTCCAAGAGCAAGGGCTGCTAAATTCAGAGGATTCACAGAAAAAGGAGTCATTGCACAACATGTATCAAGAGCTTATGAGATGAAAACTTACTTATCAAGAGCTATTGAAATTTTAGATGAGTTAGACACTTCTGCTAATACTTTAGCTGATGTTGATTTAAGAGGCACGAATAAATTAGGTGTTGGTGCAATTGAAGCTCCAAGAGGACTTGATGTACATATGGCTCAAGTTGTTGATGGAAAAGTCGGATTTTACAGTGCTTTAGTACCTACTACTTGGAATATTCCAACTATGGGTCCTGCAACTGAAGGTTTCCATCATGAATGGGGAGCTCATGTTATCAGAGCTTATGACCCTTGTTTATCTTGTGCTACTCATGTAATGGTAGTTGATGATGAGGATAAAAGTGTTGTTAAAGATGAAATGGTAAAAATATAATTATTATATATAATAGGGAATTAAAATGCCATATAGTGCAGAAACATTAGTAGTTGGTTGCGGAAATGTTCTCTTTAAAGATGATGGTTTTGGTCCGAGTGTTATTAAAGCATTGGAAGACTACTTCATTGATAAAGATATACCGGAAGAGACCATGTTTGTAGATGCTGGTACTGGAGCAACACACTTTATTTTCACATTGCCTGATGAAAAATGGAAAAAGTTAATTGTTGTTGATGTTGTTGAGTTTGACGGCGAACCAGGAACAGTCAAAATATTTTCTCCATTCGACATGCCAAAAGGAACCTATCAAAATGCACATACATGGCCTGTTGAAGAACCATTACATGACTTAGCCAAAGATATAGATGTTATTATTGTAGGATGCAAACCAGGCGAAATTTCTGCACCTGATGTTGAAATGGGTTTAACAAAATCTGTTGAAAAGGCAATTCCCAAAGCCATTGATTTAATATTAAAAGAAATAGGGGTTTAGCATATGCTTGCAAAAATAAAAGAATTCTTAGGACTTGGAAGCAAACCAGTAGCAAAAAAAGAAGTAAAAAAAGAAGCTACCCCAGAAAAGCCAAATAAAGAAGAATCTCAACAGGAGGTTGAAAAAGTGGCTGAAAAACCAAAAATTGGATACATTCATTTAAGTGGATGTACTGGAGAGATAATGTCATTAAGTGAAAATTATGATATTCTCGCAGAAATACTTACAAACATGGTAGAAGTAGTTTATGGACAAACTTTAGCAGATGTTTGGTGGGATGATGAAAACCCAATGCCTGAAATGGATTTAGCTCTTGTAGAAGGGTCTGTCTGTTTACAGGACGAACATAGTTTAAAAGAAATTTATGAAGTAAGAAAAAAAGCAGGATTAGTATGTGCATTTGGATCATGTGCTAAAAATGGATGTTTTACAAGATTTGCAAGAGGTGGGCAACAAGCTCAACCTAAGCACGAATCATTTGTACCCGTTTCCGACTTAGTAAAAGTTGATCTTACACTTCCAGGATGCCCAGCTTCTCCAGAAATAATTGCAAAATCTGTTGTTGCATTAATTAATGGAGATATGGATTATTTACAACCAATGATGGATTTAGCTTCATGTGCTTCAAATTGTGGTTGTGATTTACAGACAAATGTAGTTAATAAAGCATTATGTACTGGTTGTGGAACTTGTGCAATGGCATGCCCAACAAGAGCACTCACAATTAATGAGGGTAGACCTGAATGTAATAAAAACAGGTGCGTAAAATGTGGTAGTTGTTCAGTACATTGCCCACGTACTTGGTTCCCTGAAGATCGTATAAAACAGGATTTAGGTTTATAGGAGGAATGAATATGGTATTAGGTACTTATAAAGAGGCATTCTCTGCAAGATCTACTGATAAAGCAATTCAAAAAGTATCTCAAGATGGTGGAATAGTAACAGCATTATTATCCTACGCATTAGAGGAAAAAATCATTGAAGGAGCTGTTGTTGCAGGACCTACAGATGAAATGTTTAAACCAGAACCACTTGTAGCTTTAACAAGTGATGAAATAATTTCTGCTGCAGGAACCAAATATACATTTTCACCAAATGTATGGGCATTGAAAGTTGCAGTAAGACAATATGGTCTTGAAAAAGTAGGAACTGTTGCAATCCCATGTCAATTAATGGGAATTAGAAAAATGCAATCATATCCTTTCTCAACAAGATTCTTAGCTGATAAAATTAAACTCGTTGTTGGTATTTTCTGTATGGAAAACTTCCCATATGCATCTCTTGAAACATTTATCAAAGAAAAACTGCATTCTTCCTTAGACTTGACCCTTAAAATGGATATTGGAAAAGGAAAATTCTGGGCTTACACAGATGAAGAAAATCTTTCACTTCCACTAAAAGAAACTCATGGTTATGAACAAGCAGGATGTAATATCTGTAAAGATTACACTGCTGAATTAGCTGATGTTTCAACTGGGTCTGTTGGAAGTCCAGATGGTTGGTCTACTGTTTTACCAAGAACTGGCAGTGGAAATTCATTATTTGCTAAAGCTGTTGAAGCTGGACTCATTGAAACTAAACCAATAGCAGATGTGAAACCAGGATTAGGATTATTAGAAAAACTTTCAGATGGTAAAAAATCAAAAGCTGCAGATGAGATTAAAAAGAGAGTTGAAATAGGATTGCCTGTTCCATTCTAATTAGAATGAACAATATATTTCTATTTTAACTTTTTTTATTTTTATTTTATTCAATTTTTTGGCACTGTAAACTACATGTGTGATTTTTCATCCATTTGTTTATTAATATAATTCTGTATAATTTGGGTTAGTTAAAACAATGCACCCGACTCAGATTATAATTTATACTATAATTGCTGGTCTTTCATTACTATTTGCTTTTTTAGTGCATTTATTATAGGAATAGTTAGTTGGACAATAGATCTAGCAATAATAGTAGGAAATGTATCTTCAATTAGAGTAAATGATATGTATTTATCTTGTGATTTTTTGATTGTATAATCTGAATTCATAATAATTTGATACAATATACCATCCTATACTATCTATTTTACTTGCATAATTACTTGCTTGT
>JAITXE010000073.1 GCA_031284925.1 Methanobrevibacter sp. | reverse complement strand
CCGTCCCTTCTTTGAAACAATGCCGAACTTTCGACTAAATAAATATTAAATCCATCAGATGTCAAATATATAACTATTTGATTGAGCATTGATATTATATAAATAGTAATTTTGTTTATATTTTGGGAGAGTGAATAATCTCCCCCATTTTTGCTTTAAAATTTAAATTAGTATTCTATAAAATTAAAGTTTAGCTGAATTACTATATCTTTATAAATATTGCCATCCTTGTCTTGTGTTCCTCGTTTATAAATCTTTTTTGAACCACAATAGGGGCATATTACAATACCATTTACCTATCTAATATATCTATAAATCATCAAAAAGCACTTTTTTTCATCAATTACAAATTTATCCATGTTCTTAAGTATATTTGTCATGCATTAAAATATATGATACATATAATATAAATTTTTGCAATATATTCGTTAATGAACCTTGTTTAATTATAAACATGCTATTTAATAAAATTGTAACATATTAAGTGCATAAGCACTAAATTAATAAGATTTCCTCAAGACCAACGAATTGTTTATCTCTTCTCCATCCCAATGCAACATTAGGTATGTTTTTTTTATCATCATCTGCCATGTATCCTCCTAATGCGGAGTTTAATCCTACAAGTAATAAAACATCTTGTGAACGTGAAAAAGCAACAAAATATAATCTTGTTAAATCATCAAATTCACGGTTTTTTCTTGATCTATCTCCTTTTCCAAGTTGTCCATAATTTCTAATTTCATCTTCAAGTATTGTTGAGGTTTTTCCTTTTTGTCCTGGGAATCTTAAAGAAGAAGTTTTAGCTAAATTTCTCTTAAATCTTGAACCAACATCCACTATTACAAATGGAAATTCTAATCCTTTTGATTGATGTACAGACATTATATTAACTCTGTTTTTTGGTAAGGATTCTAATAAATTTTCGTCAATGAAAACTTCACCTGTTGCAATAGGAACAAAAATATTCCAGATTGCTTCTTTAATTGATTTTAATTCTGATGAATCCGTCTTAGAGAAGTATATTTTTGCAGAAAATTCATTTAAAAATCCTGTTTGGTTAATTGTTTTTGCAATAGCTTCAAGATAAACTAACCCCTCTGTGTCTTTTTGAAAATAGTCAAACCATCTGACTAATTTATATACTAAATCAATTAAGTTAATTTCATCTGGCCATTGTTTATTTACTGAAGGATTACTTTCATCATAAACAATTCTTTGCTGCCAATGATGAACAAAATCTTTAAGTGAAATAGGTGAATCTGGTTGGGGTGATGATTCTATAAATTCATTTGCAGATTTTCTCCATTTTTTCATCTGATTGTTTGCTTTTTTAGGAAGGCTTTTCATTCTTTTTTGAACTTTAGTACTTGGATCAATACATTCTAGAATTAATCCACATAATATAGCTACAGGCTTAACATCTTGTAAGTCTTGTCCACGAGGATTAAAAACTTCAATTTGTTTTCTTTTTAAGAATTTTCTCAAATAATATGGAAGTAATGGGTTGCCATGAGCAGATTCTTTAGGAGAATATGTTAAAATAGCTATATCCTCTAATGACCCATATTCTTCATCTAAATTAATATTTATTTTCTTAGGATATTCCTTTTCTGGTTTTGGATTAAATATATCTTTAACTTTGTATTCTATTTGTTTTTTTTTCATTAAATTGTTTATTAAAATAGATAAATCACCAGCTAATTTTTCCACATCGGATCTAAACATTCCTAAAATAGGAATAGATTTCTCTTTTATTTTAGCATCCTCAATTTTAGGTTTTCCAACCACTCTTGCTTTTTGATATTCATCATCAATTTCTACAAAATGATTACATAAGTTAATGATATCCTCAGTAGAGCGGTAATTAGTTGAAAGATTAACTTCAGATACATCGATGTCTAATTTTTTCTTTATCCTATTTTTAAATTCTGTAAATAGATTTACTGCTGCACCTCTAAACCTATAAAGTGATTGATCATCATCTCCAACAACGGTTATGTTACCTGAAAGTTTCTTTTTAGTTGCTGATTCAGCTAGTTTAAAGTAAATCATCTCTTGTATTAAATTTGTATCCTGATACTCATCAATTAGAACTACTTTAATGTTTTCTAAAAACTCATCCAATTTACCTGAATTTAATTTATCTAAAAAAAAGGATTCTAACATTGCAAAATCAAACATAGCATTATCTCTTAAATGTTTTTCATAATCTGAAATCGCATCTAAGGTTATCATGAATCCTTTATCATTTATCTCACTTTTAAGTGCTTTAAGATCAACTTGATCATAGAATATTCTATTTTTTATTTTTAATAAGATTTCACTCATTTTAAATGGACTTGAAATCTTCTCACGATCCTCAAATTTCTCAAGGTATTCCATTAAATCCTTATTTAAATATCTTTTATTCTTAAAAAGACCTTCTTTTCTCATTGTTGAGATAGCAACAAAATTCTCAATTATTAATGGTAAATCTGTTCCAGGTTCCTTATACATTTTAAGTAAATCAACAGCTATACTATCAATAGTGCCTGTTATTAATTGACTAAAATCTAATCTTTCTAGATTCTTATTCTTAGAATCTTTTAAAATAGCTTTCTTTAACTTAGTCCCCCACTCTAAAATTCGTGAATACAATTCTTTTGCAGCCTTATTAGTAAAAGTTGTAGCTATTATTTCATCGGGTGAAATATCATCAACAAAAATAAATTTAAGAATTTTTAAAACAATAACCGTTGTTTTCCCAGACCCAGGTCCTGCAACTATAAACAAAGACTCATCTCTTCCAGCAGAAATAGCTTCATTTTGATTTGAATTAGATTCAATATCTCTTTTTAAAACTTTAATTACAAGTTCTTTAAATTGTTCATAATCAATCATTTTAACCAATAATATTATTATTATTATTATTATTATAAAGGAATTATTTGATAAAAAATACTTGCCTAAACTGTTAATGATAGAATTTTTTCCGTATGAATATTCTCATTTTTATTTAAAAAAAATAATTTTAAATATTATAATAAATATTTTAATTTAAAAATAAAGTAATATTATTCTTTATCTTTCTTTTTTGTTTCTATATGAACCTCAAAATCACCAGGTTTTTCTAA
The DNA here is from genome assembly GCA_031284925.1 of Methanobrevibacter sp. Lineage (GTDB taxonomy): Archaea > Methanobacteriota > Methanobacteria > Methanobacteriales > Methanobacteriaceae > Methanovirga. Next base: position 1,027 of record JAITXE010000073.1, on the reverse strand, counting down.
AGTTAAGTTTGATTTTACTGAAACAATAGGAAATTTCCATGAACTCATTCTTCCAGCTATTGTACTTGCAATATTACGAGAGTTCCTTTTTATAAATGATTCATCATTTACATTACTAATTACATCAATACTAAATGGAGATTCATCTAAAACTTCATCTGAATATACTATGTTTAAATCAAATAACTCTGGTTTCATGAATAAATCATTTCTAACAGCAATTAATGGATTTTTCTCAAGTTGTAACCTGTCTTTTATAGTAACAGATATATTTCCCGCATTCTTTACTGCATCTTTATAATTTTTAGGGTGTACTAAAACAAAAATTACAAATGGGGCTGAAGTTTCAACATTATCAACCATATCCATTACTTTTTCAAACATTGGTATTTTTGAAATTAAACTTTCAAGCTTAGTTTCTATATTTGTTTGATTAAATCTATCCATTCGTGCAATAGATTCCTTTGCAATGTTTAATGGTGAAAATTCAATGCCTTTTTTACCATTATAAGTATCTATCTTTTTATCCTCAACTTTAATTAGAATATCATCACAAAGTTTTTGAAGGAGGTTTTTAACTTTTTTAGGAGCTTGTGGCTTTTTTAAAAGAATTTGATCATCTTCAAAAGAGAAAGGTATTCGAATGTGTTTAATATCATGGAACTCATCAGCAAACTCCCTGAATAAATCATTAGAAAGAACTTTAGCTTTTTCTTCTTCTGCTATATTAAGTATAAAATGATCTGCATTGTTACCTACTTCAACTTCTTCAATGAAATTCTTATCAATTAATTCCATGTACTTATCTTTATCATCAATCTTATGCTTTAAAGATGCATCAGCTATAATGACAAAATCATCTCCTCTTTCCTCTAAAACAGTTACAGCTGATAATATATAGTTCAATTTTGCTTTAGATTCACTTTCCATCCCAAAACATGCCACATTAGATGCATCAATAATAACTCTCAAAATATCACCTTATTTTTCCTTAAATTAAAAAAGAGATAAGACTATAACAATTTTT
>JAITXE010000068.1 GCA_031284925.1 Methanobrevibacter sp. | reverse complement strand
AAAAAAGCTTAGTAATAATATTTTTAGTAATTGCAATAATAGGATTTACTATGAGTTCAGTTAGTGCAGCATAAGATAATACAATATATAATTTTAAATTAGGTGATACAGTTGATTTTTTAAATAATAGATTTGCTAATTCAACTACAAGTTATGGTGCAAATAGTACTGTTTTTTATACTACTTATTGGGATTTTAAATATGCTGCGTGCTTTAGAATTTTTAGTTTAAATGAGCAAACACCAATTTGCACTTATAATAATACTTTAATTAGTACTTTGTTTAGTAGAAATCAATATGCTACTTCAATTGTTAATCCTAATAATGGTCAAATAATTACTACATTACATAGCCAATTTGTAACTAATTAAATAGGAACAGTAATATTTTACATAAGTTCTAATGCAATATAATAATTAATGTTAATTTATTTTTTATTTTTTTATATGAGGTTAAATCGATATTACTTTGAAGATTACAAGAATGATAATGAAAAATATCTTCAAGATGAAGATCTTAAATCAATGTTAGACACCATTTCTAAAAAAATCATGCTATACAATACACAGCATAAAAATAAAAAAAGTTCAAGATGAAAGTAATAATGAAATTGAAAATTTAAATAATAAAGTTGAAACTTTATAATTAAAAATAAAAGAATTAACATCCTTAATAATATATTAATAATAAACAAGGTAATACTGAAAGAAACCAAGGGAATGTTTATTAAACCTCTATTTTAACAATATACTTGGATAATAATAGATCAGGGCGATAAGTTAATTTTGCTTGTCTTAAACCTTCAATTCCAAGATCTTCTTCACGGTTAATAAATTTATAATTTGGCCATTGTTTTTCACAGAATTCTTGATTAATACAATTATAAATCCCTTCAAATTTAGCATCAGCTCTTTCACAATGTATAAGAACAGTATTTTTAGTTAATTCTTCCCCTGTAGATACTCCAACAACTTTACCATAAATTCTAATAACACATCCTTTAATACCTAATTTAAAGAAATTATCAAACATTTCTTCCATAGCTATAATCTCATCTGTATCATTGTTAGAATCTTTAATATAATTTATAGTAAATTCTTTTGCTTCAATTAAATTATCTGAATTAATCTCTTCATAACTATAAATATAAGTATCTCTAAATTTTTTAAGTCCTCTACGTTTATTACGTAGTGACGAACCAGCTAAGCTAATTAATTTATTAGATTTATAAATATAATCAAATGAATTTCTATCTTCTATTAATGTAAAATTTTCTAAAGATTTTTCTAAACATTTTTTCATTTCAGGAAGTAATGGTTTAATAATGAAACAATCGCTTTCCTTTTTAAAAACTTCTTTTATTAAAGACATAGAATATTTAATATTGCATCCCCCATATGGAAAATGACAAAATGGTTTTTTACTATCTCGTAACTTACCTTTTATACATAAACAATCGTTAATTATTGCATATTCATATTCATAAGTTTTTCTCCACATGAAAAGATTAGAAAAATTCTTTTCAGCATTATTGAAATCAGTTTTATTAAAATAATCGTCAAAGATTGGTTTATCTGATAAAGAGATTGGTTTGAAGTTTATATCACTCATTTTAGCATGTCCTTTATTTTTTTATTAATTCTAAAAAATTAATATAAGCTTTATTTAATATTTCAAAAAGTTTTTATTTTTCAATATTTATTTTTCACATTATATATAATAAAGATTATCCTATATTTATATAGTTGACATGATATAATATATTGAATTAATAGTAGTACTTTATAAGGGTGAAGAAATTTATAAGAAAATTTTATCTTAGGGATGTTAAAAATATTATGGCTTCTTCGCTCATATATTAAAGGGGAGTATATTAATTAGTATTATATTCCATTAATATTAACTAAATTTAAGAATAAATGAAATTAAGGTTTCAATATAGTAATGAAAAAATTTTTTCTATTTCGGTGGTTTTGTGTTATTATCATTTTTAGTAATAGTAATTTTAACTATATGTAATTTCTGTGGTGTAAATATTGCCGATAGTATTTACAAAAATGGTAATATTTTAACTGTTGATTCCAATTTTAAAATAGTAACAAGTGTTGCAATTAAAGATGGTAAATTCATTTATGTTGGTTCAGATAAAGGAGAACTTAATAAATTCAATGGTTCTAAGACAAAAGTTGTGGATTTGAAGGGTAAAAATGTATTGCCTGGTTTAAACGATGCTCATATCCATTTTGAAGATCTCTGCGAGAAGATTTCGATGCCTGATATTACTAACAAATCAAAAGAGGGCATTTTAGCTATTATTAAAAAAGTCGCAGATGAATCAGAACCTGGAGAATGGATTGTTTCAAACGGATGGAATAATAATCTCTGGAATGATACATCCTGGCCCAACAAAGCTGAACTAGATGCAGTAACTGGAGACCATCCAACAATTCTTCAACGTATAGATATGCACACAATTTGGGCAAATTCTCTCGCGATTGAGGTTGCTGGGATTAAGGAAACTGACTGCGACCCACGAGGTGGAATCATTATTCGAGACTCAGCAGGTAAAATTCAGGGTGTTTTTATTGATGAAGCCAAAAAACCTTTCCTTACCTCACTTTCAACTCTCACAAACGAAGAAAAGCTTGCACTTTGGAAGGTTGGACAGAAAAAACTGTTTTCTTCTGGAATTACATCATTTACAGATCCGGGTAAAGTCGTACCGACAAAAACAGTTTCTGAAGATATTGCACTTTTAAAATCCGCTTATGAAAAAGGGGTCATGAAAATTCGAGATTACAGACTAATTCCTATCTATGATTTTGATGACTTTCTTTTAAAAGGAAATAAAGCTGAACTAAACTTATTCTCGGGTAAACTTTCATTTAATGGTGTGAAAATTTTCGCTGATGGTTCTTTCGGATCACACTCAGCATGGCTTTCTAATGACTATGCAGATACACCTGGAAATCATGGAAAACCTTATCTTTCAAATGAAGAGCTATATAAAATTGTAAAGAAGATTCGCATCAACGGATTTCAAGTTGCTTCTCATGCAATCGGAGATGAATCAATTTCACAGATTCTTCAAGTTTACAAACAAGTTCAAAAAGAGTTCCCCACTAATGATGAGAGATATAGGATTGAACATTTTTCGTTGCCAAAAGAAGTGGATGTTAAAAAAGCAGTAGATGAAGGTGTTATACTTGTAATACAACCATATTTTGCTCCATCAGATGCTGAACTAATAGAAAAAGAATTAATCATGGAAAATCAGTTACTAGCATACCCTTGGAGAACCGCATATGATTACGGGGCAATTTTGGCAGGTAGCTCTGATGGTCCAGTTGAAAATTATAATCCATTCGAGGGTATTTATGCGGCTGTGACTCGTAAAGGGGTTAATAGTAATTTCACTGAAGCATTTAATCCAAATCAAAATTTAACAAGAAAAGAGGCTCTTAAACTCTATACAATCAATGCTGCTTATTCACAATTTGCAGAAAATATTAAAGGCAGCATTGAAGTTGGTAAATATGCTGATTTTATTGTAATAGATCGTGATTATGGGTCTGTTCCTGTTGATGAATTGAAGGATATAAAAGTATTAAAAACAGTCCTTGCAGGTGAAGTTGTATATTCATAAATTAAGAAGGTAGGTAACATTTTTTTTAAGCTCCAAACTTCATAAAACATTCGTTTATCTAATCCAATTAAAGGCATCTTTTTTCTATTGATTTTAATGTTTTCCTTGGATTTATACCCTAATGAAATACCCTAGAGTGGAACATATCCATTAGGAAGATTTAACTTAAAAACATTTTCATTTTCATTGAAAAAAGTTTGAATAAGTCCTATCCAGTAGGATCCAATATTCAATCATTTTGCTGCAAGTAATATGTTTTAAATAGCTGCACTTGAATCAGCTTGCATATTTGTTGCATTCTCTATTGCAGAAACTATAATTAATGTTGGAGCATTATGGAGAATGTTTTTCCAGACTTAACTATGGATTCTAAAAAATCATTTCCTGAGTTTTCCATTGCTTTTTTTTGAAAGTTCATCAATTTCATTTAACAAATCTTTATTTTGAATAACTGTGAAATGCCATGGTTCCTCTCCTCTATCTGTAGGTGCCTTGAATCCTGAATCTAAAATCTTTTTAATTTCTTCATCTTGTTCATATTCACGAAGACTACGACAATTATTAATTACATCAAAAACATCTTTCATAAAAACCACTTTAAATAATTTTTAATAAATCTCTATTCTTTATATTTTAATAATTGATTAAAATTATTATAATTTATATAAGTATGGCAATTGTTATTTTAAATAAAAAACTATTTAAACATGTTAAAATATATATTTATTTTTATATTAATTTGGTGAATAATCAATGAACACAGAAAGATTACTACAAACATTTCAAGAATTAGTTTCAATAGACAATCCATCACTTTTTGAAAGAGAAATTTGTGATTATATTAGTTTATACCTTAATAATCTTGGTTTTACAGTATATGAAGATGATGTTGCAAGTAAAATCATGGGAAATTCTGGAAATTTATATTGTTTTTTAGAAGGTGATGAATCATTAGAACCATTATTGTTTTCTGCACATATGGATGTAATAGAACCATCATACGGAAAACAGGCAATTATTCATGAAAATGGAAACATAACTTCTGATGGTACTACTATTTTAGGTGCTGATGATTTAGCGGGTGTTTCTGTAATTCTTGAAGCAGTTACAACAATTAAAGAAAATAATTTCCAGCATCGTCCAATAGAATTAGTATTTTTTGTAGGTGAGGAAATATATGGTATTGGATCAAAAGTCTTTGATTATTCCTTACTAAAATCAAAAGAAGCATACATTCTAGATTCATCTGGAGAAGTTGGTTCAGCTGCTTATAAAGCACCAACATTAATTAGTTTTGATGTTACTGTTTTGGGAAAATCTGGGCATACTGGATTTCATTCAAATAAAATTATTCATTCAATAGCTATTACATCAGAAGCTATAACTAAAATAAAAATGGGACAAATTGATGAAGAATCAACATGTAATATGGGAGTTATTCAAGGAGGCCTAGCCCCAAATATAATTCCATACTCTTGTAAAGTTAAAGGAGAGATAAGAAGCCATTCTCACAAAAAAGCCATAGAAATATTAAATGAAATTAGTAATATTTTTCATAGTACTGGAGAGAAATATAATGCCGTAGTTAACTTTGAAAGTAAGGTTCAAATAAAAGCATATGAAACACCATTAAATCATCCAGTTGTAGAAAGATTTAAAAATGTCTGTGGAGATTTAAATATTAACCCAGCATTTTATCCTACTTTCGGAGGTAGTGATAATAATAACCTTGAAGAACATGAAATTAACGGATTGGTTTTAGCAAATGCAATGCATAACCCTCATTCTTGTGAAGAAACCAGTTCTATTTCAGAGCTTGAAAAGATTACAAATATTGTTATTGCTTTAATGAGAAATAAGGATTGAAAATTATAACTCATGATTTGTTAAAATTAAGAAAATTGTTCTAAGTTCTGATTTTAAATTAATTTAACCAATTATTAGGAAAGAAATTAATAATCCATTAAACTTCTTTTTAAGATATGATTAAAGATTATTAATTTTTAATACCTATATTCTTCTTTTTTATTTAATTAACTTATTATTTTAGTTTTTATAATAGTTTAGATGTTATCTGAAAACCTATTTTTAGATTTTAAAAAGTTAATGCCTTAAAAAGAGTAATAATTAATTTTTAACTTTGATGAGTATTTGCTAATTTTTTGAAATTCAAGTTTTGATGAAAATATATAAATAAATGATATTGTATATGGTTTTTGGATATTATCATAAAGTATAAATATTGTTAAATCATATTTCATAACAAGTGTTAATTCATTTTTATATCTTATTAATTAATCTATAAACATTATTATTTTTAGTTAATATAAAGGAATTGAAAAAATGGATAGGGAAGAAGGTATAGAATGTTATACCATCATCTTCGCACATATCCTAGATTTTTAAATGAGAAAGATTTTCATAACCTGCCTGAATTTGGTATGTTTACTAGTGCTTCACAAGTACAAATTGATGTTAGATATGAAGATTTAATATCAACAATAAATGCATTTTCTAAGCTTGAACCAATAAATGCATTTTTATTTTCTAATTCTGTTTTAAATGATGAAAATATAGAATTAGCTTGTAGTAGGGATATGCTTTGGGAAAAGAGTATGCAGGGATATACTGAGAAAAATGTAGGAATGTTTGATCCAGTACCACAAAGTATAGATGAACTTTTAGATTATATGCTTGAAATGAGTATATATTGTTGCCAGCAGGATGATAAATACATTAATTTTCCCCCAATATTAATTAAAGATTATTTTAATCAAAAGGAAATAGATGGAGAATATTTTGAAGATGGTAAATATCATCAGATAAAATTTAAACCAAGATTAGATGATTTTGAATATTTTAGAACTTTTAAATTTGAAAATTTAACTTTTAGAGGTACAATAGAATTTAGAAGTGTTTGTACTCAACCTGTAAATGAAATAATGGCTGTTCCAGCATTTCATTTAGGATTAATAAATCAGAGCAAAAAAATAAATGAAATTTTAGATAAAGATACAATAATTTTTAATAATGGTTATTCACTATATCAATTACGTAGAATGTTTATAAGATCAGATATTCCAAATTTTGTAAATAAAGAAGAATTTAAAAAACTTTTAAAAACAATTCTTGATTTAGCAAGTCATGGTTTAAAAGTAAGGGGAAAATCAGAAGAAAAATTATTAGAACCCCTTTATAAAAGAGTAAACTCTTTGGAAAATCCTGCTCAAAGAGTAATAAATCATATAAACTTTGGTGAAGATTTAGACAGATTAATCTTAGATTATTCCAAGATTTAAAGAGTGATGATTTATTTTTTAAATTTAAATAGAAACTATCATGCCTTTTTTTGTAGATTAACTCTTTCTGTTAGTATACATTTTTCCCCTTGATTTCCACCAATTGGGGCTTTAGGAGTCCCCATTGAGTTCATGCATCTTGCCATAATAGATGTTCCTAATGCTAATCCATCAGATACAAATATAGTGTCTTTAATTTTATCTTTAAATGCATCATTAACAAGATCAAGGATTAGTTGTGGTTTTTTGCCTGTTATCCCTGCTCTTCCTGTAATTCCAAGTACTGAACCTTCAATCATGATATCTTCTTTAAATGCTACATCAAGAAGTCTTTTTACTATTAATGCTGTGACATGATCCATTGTAGCAAATAAAGTTGGTAAACCTGATTCTTGGTAAAGTTCTTTACCTAAATCCATAAGTTCTGGAAGTTTATCACCATTAAAACCAACATCACATCCAATTAATGTTGTTCCAGCACTTTCAGCAGCAATTGGGTCTAAAGGAACAGTTCCAAATCTATCAACATCTATTGGTACTTTTCTAATATCAATTAACTCATGAACTCTATCAGCATTTGTTTTAGCTATTTTCCATTTAGCTTTCTTTAAAATATTCTTAGAATCTAAATCTATCGCAGCTCCTCCACTTTTATTAACTTCACCTGTCCCTTTAATAAGTGAATCAGCAATTACTCCAGCTAAACCTAAAAAATTACCTATTGTATGTGCATATGGTTTTTCGTTATTTACTATTCTTCCAGCTAAAGTTGATCCAAAATCAATGGATACACATGGATTTCTATAATCAACTTCTGTCCATTTTGCAGCAAGTTTTATGCCAGCAGTTATTAGTTCTCCTTCCATTTCATTAGCAACTACTTCTTTTCCTTTAGGTGGCAAAACACTAACAACAGCACCATCAAACATTACTAAATCTAATAAAGTATATTCTCTAATTCTCTCGGGTAGCGAACTTTTAGACATGGATGGAGTCATTTTCCTTGGATCAATACCTGCTTCTAAACAACCATTAGCTAAAGCAATTATTAATTTACCTACTTCTTCTGTAGTTTTAAACCCTGCTGTTACACCAGTTGATCTAACAACAAAATCTAAATCCTTATCTACATCAAGTTTAGCATTAGATAAAGATTCTTCAATTGTATTTTTAACCATTTCAGCTACTGATTCCTTCGTTAGTTTTATACCCCAAACTGTCTCACCAAAAACCTCTTCACTTTCTTTAGGTGGGCGTATATCTCGAGTCATATTTATAGTTTTATTAAGTATATAGCTATGACTTGTATCTAAGTCGGTTGCAGTAATAATTGATTTTGTAGTTGTATTTCCAAGCTCAACCGATGCAGAAATATAATAAACATCTGCTTTCATAGAATAACCAGCACCAACACTTTTAGATGTAAATCCAGAGGTTAAAACATCTTTAACAGTCTTATACTTACTTTCTGCAATAATTGGTTTAGATCCAAACATTTTTTTAATAAATAACATCATAATCACCTAAACTTCATGTTATTGAATTTTTTAATATTCTTAATAAACTTTAAATCATGCGAAACTGTCCAAAATTTTCACTGAAATGATTTTCTAAAAACAACATAATATTTTATAAAAAATATTCTTTAAAAATTTAATTTTATAACTGTTAATAATTTTAATTGCTAATTAAAGATGAATTAAATTTTAGAAATTATTTGTTAATAAATAATTTCTAAAATTCAAATCAATTTAAAAAAATAAAGAGCTGAAATTAAAAACATTCTCATGGAAAAAAGTTCTATAAATAAAATTTTGGACAATCCCAATAAACTCCATTAATCTAAAAAATAACAATATTATATATATTATAACTTAAAACACAAATAAAAATATTAATTAAATAATTAAAATTTATATAAATAACCATAATTAACAATTAAACTTGCTAAATTTAATAAGTTGGTATTGGTTATATATTATACTTAAGATGATATATAAATTACTTAGAATTTATAATCTTATTTAATATAAACGGAAAATAAAAAAATGATTTATTTAGATAATGCAGCAACTACACAGTTAAATAATGAAATTAAGAAAACAATAAATAAATTATACGATGATTACTTTATGAATGCTGATAGTCCATATTATCCAGCTTTAAAAATTAATAATTTACAAGTTCAAGCCCGAGGGAAATTAGCTAATTTATTAAATGTTAAAAGTGAAGAACTAATCTTCACCTCAAGTGGTAGTGAAGCCAATAATATGGCAATTAAAGGAATTGCTTTTAAGTATTTAAACAAGAATAAACATATTATAACATCTATAACAGAACATAGCTCAGTTTATGAAGCAATGAAACAATTAGAAACATTTGGATTTGAAATTACCTATTTAAAACCTAATAAACATGGACACATAGAAAATAAGGATATTTTAGCAACTATTAAGGATAATACAATCTTAATCAGTATTATGAAAATAAATAGTGAAATTGGAGCCATCAATAATTTAGAAGATATTTATGATGAAATTAAGAAAATAAAAAGAAATATAATAATTCATATTGATTTTGTGCAAGCTTTAGGAAAATATGATATTGAATTAAATAAATGTGATCTTGCTAGTTTTTCAGCCCATAAAATTAATGGAGTTAAAGGAAGTGGGTTATTATATAAAAAAAATAATGTTACAATTCTTCCCTTAATTTGTGGAGGACAGCAAGAATTTCATTTAAGAGCAGGAACTTCAAATTATTATTATAATATTGTTTTCCCAAAAACTTTAAGATTATACCTTGAAAAAAGAAATAAAAGTAATGATTTTATTAAAACAAGATTCCTATATTTACAGGATTTACTTCGTAGTGATAAAAGAATAAAAGTTAACTCTTCAAGAGAAAACAATTCTTACCATATAATTAATTTCTCAATCCCAAATTATAAATCAGAAGTTATTTTAAATGCTTTAGAAGAAGCAAATATTTATCTTTCAACTAAAGCAGCATGTTCTTCAAATGTTAAACGTTCAAGAGTAATTGATAGTTTACCAATAGATGATGCTTTAAAAAATAGTGCTTTTAGAGTTAGTTTAAGTTTAGAAACTACCAATGAAGAAATAGATTCTTTCTTCAATAGCTTAATAAATATATTAAATCAAATAAAAACTATTTAATAACATTTTATAAGTAATAATAAAAACATATTTAAATAAATCAAAATAATCTTATAAATGATATAAAAATCATGAAGAATGTAATGATTTAATACTTAACCTTTTAGATAAAGGATTATCTCTTTGAAAAATAGGGGGATGATAAATTTAAGTGATGAGTATTTTGAAGTAAGTAAATAATATTTATAATATATTAGTACTTTAATTAAAAAAATATTTAAAATCCAAGAAAAGATATTTTAATAAATGAATGGATAATTTAAGTTTATAAAACATAGTTAATTTAAAAAAAGTGCTATATTTTGCATGAAACGGTGTTTAAAATGGAAGATGTAATTCTAATAAGATATGGGGAATTAAATACTAAAGGGAAGAATAGAAAATTATTCATTGATTGTTTAAAAGATAATATTAAAAAAAAATTAGATATTTACCCTGATCTAGAAATAACAGCATATCGTGATCGCACATATATCTTTTTTAAAGATTATGACGAGAATAAAATTCTTAGTGATATTAAAGATGTTTTTGGGATTCAATCATTTTCACTCGCTAAAAAAGTAAGTGATGATTATCAAGTAATTGAAGATACAGTCATGGAAAGTATTGATTTTAATAAATATAAAACTTTTAAGGTTCTTACTAGACGCGGTGATAAATCATATCCGATGATAAGTGATGAAATTAACCGTAGCATTGCAACTAGAGTATTAAATGGCACTGATTTAAAAGTTGATGTTCATAATTATGGATTAGGAATAAACATTGATATTAGGTCAGGATTTGCTTATATTTTCTCTGAAAAAATTAATGGTGCTGGTGGCTTTCCAGTTGGTATCAGTGGTAAAGGACTATTAATGCTAAGTGGGGGAATTGATTCACCTGTAGCAGGATACTTAGCAATGAAACGCGGAGTTAAAATAGAATGTATTCATTTTGCTTCACCACCTTATACCTCAAAAAAAGCACTGCATAAAGTATTGGAGTTAGTTGGTAAATATTTAAGATATGATAATGAATTCATTGTTTATAATATACCATTTACTAAATTACAATTAGAAATTAATAACTCTTGCGATAATACTTATTCAATGACAATTTCACGAAGAATGATGTATCGTATAGCAGATAGATTATGTGAGAAACAATGTATTGAAGTCATTGTTAATGGGGAAAGTATTGCTCAAGTAGCTAGTCAAACATTACAAAGCATGGTCGCTATTAACAATGTTACCAATCGTCCAATCATTAGACCATGTGTTTGTTTAGATAAAATAGAAATCATTGACATGGCAAAAAAGATAGACACATACGAAACAAGCATTTTACCGTATGAGGATTGTTGTACAATTTTCTTACCACCTCACCCAATAATCGCCCCTAAGTTAGAAAATGTATTAAAAAATGAAAATAAATTTGATTATGAAAGTCTTTTAGATGAATGTTTAAATAATATTGAAAGAATTGTTATTAATAGTAATAATATCAATGAAGTTTTAGATATTGAAGAAGAAAACTTATTTTAGAAAAAGGGATTTGAAAAACACTTAAATAATATTTAAGACAGATTAATAAAGATTTTTAGTTAATATTTTAAGAATCAAAGTATTATTAAGAAGAATAATTTTTAAAATTTTAATCAAAAATAGGCACTGTATAATTTAGCATGGTTTTCAAGAATCTGAATTCTGATTTTAAGTTAAAAAAATTTCAGACCATGTATAATAGCCCTGACTTTTAATGTAATCATTTGTAATTCTTAAAATCTAAAAAATCGTGCTAAATTTACAGTGTCCAAATTATAATTAATGATTTTAGTGGGGATTTATTTCATATTTTTTTTTAAAGCTTTAAATCAAAAATCATTTTCTTATAATTTTAATTAGAAATAATATGAGGATTATCGATTTTTTGTGATTTGTAAGAGATTTTGAAATAAGAAGTAATTTATATACTTAAATTTATTTGGAATTGAAAAAATTATTTAAATTTCAACTTTAGAAACATCAATCTCTCCAGACATTAATTTTGGAAGTAATTTATCTCTTATTTGTATTAATTTTTTATTTTCTAAATTATTATAGTATATCTTTTTAAAATAAGATTTTAGAGCTTTATTAAATCTTAATAATGCATCATCAGAAGGGATCAATGATTTTTATATTTTTAACATTTTTATTATTGATTGCTTGCATTGTTGTGCCTAATGATAGATTATTTTTCATGTCATCAAATTTTTCAGTTAACAAAAAACTCCAGATGTAATAAAAACTTTTTCTCGAACATTTTAAATCAGAGAAACCTGTTGAAAAAATATAATCATTAATTAAATCGGTTGAATAATCATCAACCATGATGAGCTTTCTAGAATCTTTCATTTTTGTAAACCATATAATTTTGGGTATATGGGTGCATATTAGCTCTGCTTGGTTTATCATCAATTGTAATTATGGTATTCTGAGTATCGATTTTATCATTTTCAACATTAGCTGTTGCAACATAAAATTTTTTGCCATTAAATGAATCTATTCCTGAACCAATTATTGAAGATAATATGTTTACTACCTAAAAAATCAACATTCCAATTTAGGTATTAACCCAAGTTCTGAATCCATAAATTCATCATTTTTAAAAGGTTCAAAATCAATGAACCAATATTGAAAAATATTTTTTTACTTGTTCTTCTAAATTTTTATTTTTCTTTCAATTGAAGGTGCTATAATTCGTTTATATGAATCCAATATTGATTTTTCAATTATATCTTTGGTAAACTCATTATACTCTGTGATTAATTTATTTTTCCCATGATCTATTAAAATGTGACGATTTAAATATTCAATTAATATCATCGACTGGAGATTCTACTTTCACCTTTAAAAATTTATCTTTTTCTCCACGATTAATAGCTAATATTCTATGAATAGCTATTTTAGATAGTTTTTTCATTATATCTATAATACATTTCATATTGTGAAGATTCTTTCTTGTTTTTAGCTAGGATATATAAATTACCTACTTTAAGAGTAACTTTTCTAAAATCAGCATTATCGGATTATCTCGGCTATAATATCTTGTGCTCCTTGAATTGCTTCTTTAAGTGAAAATACTTGTTTTTCATCAGATATGTATTCACTAGCAATTTCAAAAATTGGTGTGTCAATGGTTTGCTTTAAAATCAAATTAGGTAATGTTTCAATCCCTTTTTCTTTAGCTATTGTGGCTTTAGTTCTTTTTTTAGGTTTATATGGTCTACATATATCATACTTCAGCAAGAGTTTCAGATTTTTCAATGGCTAATTTTAAATCATCTGTTAATTTTCCTTGCTCTTTTATTGATTGAAGAACTTTATTTTTTCTTTCTTGAAGATTTCACAAATATCATAGTCTTTCTCTAAATTTTCTTAATATTTCATCATCAAGAGAACCTGTAGTTTCTTTACGATACCTGGATATAAAAGGTATTGTGTTTTCTTCATCCATAAGTTTAATGGTAGCTTCAGTTTGCCATGGTTTAATCTCAAGTTCGCTTGCTATTTTTTCTGCTATCATTAAATAATTTCTCCTTAATATGTGCTGTGGGCTGTTTCTTATTATGTTATTCATTCAATGGTCGTGTTATTAAAAATATTATAATTTAAATGTTTATTTTGCTTTTTTTTTAATTCTGAAGTTAATATAATTAAATCCACCTCTAAATACTCTTTTAAGTTCATTTAAATCTAAGTTTGTTAAGAATGTTTTAAAGATGTAGGTGAATGAAAAATAGTATTTACTCATTAAGTTATCACGAATCTTTTCTATTTCAAAATGGTTTGCATAGGGATAATCTACAAGACAATCTAGATATCCATCTTTATTTAGCCATTTGGAATAATCTTCTGTTCTTAAATATTTGTTTTTTTTTACCCAATCGTAAAATTCTGTTCCTGGAAATGGGACTGCTTGTTGGAAGAAACACATGTCAGGATATACTTTTTTTGCAAATTCATAAGTTTCATTGATTGTATCTAAATTATCTCCCTTTAATCCTATCATGAAACATCCAAATACTTTTATTTTTAATTCTTTTGTGTTTTTTGCAAATTCAAGGGATTGATTTAAGGTTATTCCTTTTTTGGTCTCATTTAAAACTTTTAAAGAGCCAGATTCATAACCAACTACTAATAACCTACAACCTGCTTCTTTCATTTTTTCCATGGTTTTTCTTGGAAGATCTACTCTTGTATTGCATGAGAAGGTTATTTTTAGTCCTCTTCTAATTATTTCATCACATATTTCTTCAACTCTATTTTTATCCACTGTAAATGTATCATCTTCTATAAATATTTCTTTAATTTCTTTCATGTTATTACATATATATTCAATTTCATCCACGAAGTTTTCTACACTTCTTGCTCTAAATAATCTATTTCCCATAGTTGAAGGATATGAGCAAAAATTGCATAAATTAGGACATCCTCTTGCACTAACTATTTGAATCATTGGCTTTTTAGCAAATGCATAGCTGTAATCATTTTCATTTAAGAATTTTTGATAAACTTGAGAGACAAATGGTAATTCATCTAAATTTTCTATAATTGGTGCATCATTGTTATGGATAATCTTTCCATTATTATCTCTGTAAGAAATTCCTTTAATTTCAGAAATATTAGTATTTAATATAATTTCAGGAACGATATAATCATATTCTTTGCGAACAACAAAAGATACGGATTTACAATTGTTTAAAGTGTCATCAGGTAAGACTGTTGCATGTGTTCCACCAATTATTATTTTAAGATTAGAAAAGCTTTCCTTTATCTGATTTAATGTTTTATAATCATAATTTGATGTGGGTGTTGTGGTTTCGCACATTAAGTAATCAGGAGAATATTTTGAAATTTCTTTAATTGTATCTTCAAGAGTATATTTTTTTGTTATGCAATCTATTAAGTTAGTTTCAATCCCTTTTGATTCACATACTCCTGCAGCATAAGATAAATAATAAGGATAGTACAAAGTTCCTGATTTTGTCTTTTCAGGCCATCTACTTGTCCTACTTATTTCAAATTTAAATGGTAAATTTAAAAATAAAATTTTCATCAAAAATTCTCCAGTTTAAAGAAATTAAATAAATAAACTTCATAAAAAAACAGACAAATAGCTATATTAATTTGATTTTAGATCTGCTTTTAGATTAGCTGTGTCTTGTTTTAGATTAGATTCATTTGTTTCTAGATCATCTTTGTTTGCTTCTAAATCCTTTATTGATGATGTAAATTTGCATTTTGGAAAATTTGAACATCCTACAAACTCTCCGTATCGACCTTGTCGTTTTAATAGATCGCTGCCACATTCTGGACATTCTCCAACTATATCTAAGGTTGAGCTTTCATTTTCTTTTCCACATTTAGGATCTAAACAAGATTTTTTCGCTGGTCTTCCAAAAGAAATCATGGGTAAGCCACATATTTCACATTTAGGCTTTAAAACCATTGTTCCACGAGGTAAAGGGTATGCTATTTTACAATCTGGAAAATTTGAACATCCTACAAATGTACTTTTGTTTTTTGGGGAATATTTTATTGTTAAATCTCCCCCACAAATACATTTTCCAACTATTCTACTTTGTTGGTATGCATTATAAAGTCCTTCACCTATTTCTTCTTCATTTTTTTTAATATCCTTTAAAATAGATAAAACTTCTTTTTTTGCATTATCAATAACTGTTTCTTTGGTTATTTTTTCATTCATAATGCCTTCTAAGTCATTTTCAAATAATCTTGTTAATTCTTCATTGGTTATGTTTTCACTGTATTGTTTAAGAGTGTCAATTATATTTTCTCCGAGTGTATTAACCTCAATTTTTTTACCTGATATGTATTCTCTATTATAAAGTTTAGCAATGATATCTGCACGTGTTGCTTTAGTTCCTAACTCTCTTTTTTCAAGTTCTTTTATAAGAGATGCTTCATTATATCTTCCAGGTGGTTTTGTTTCTTTTTCTTCGGATGTTACTTTCTCAACTTTAATTTTGTCTCCTTTTTTAAAGTCTATGAAATCATCCTCATCAATTTTTTGATATGGGTAATGTTCTAACCAACCTAACAATGATGTTTTTTTTCTTTTAAAAGTAAACTCTTCCCCACCAATATCCAAGTTGGTTTTAAGACTTTCAATCTCAGCTTTTTCAGCAAATATACTAATAAATCTAAAAACAATCAAATCATATATTTTAGATTCATCTTTATCTAATTTACTTGGTAAAATTCCCGTAGGGTGGATAGCTGGGTGAGCCGCATCAGTTTTTTTACCTTCATTTGCCTTTAAATTTTTAGGTAGATTAATAATATGTTTTTTATAATCTGGATCATTGGAAAGTTGTATCAATATATTTTTTAAATCTAATGATCCTGGAAGTTTTTGAGATGATGTACGAGGATAAGATGTAAATCCATCACTATAAAGTTTCTGAGCACTGATTTGTGTTCTTTTAGGACTGAAACCAAAAACACGATATGCTTCAGATTGTAATCCTCCTAAGTTAAATGGAAATGGAGGATTTTTCTTTTTCTTTGTTTTCTTAACAGCCATAACTGTAGCATCACAGCCTTTAGAATTATTAAATATTTTCTTAGCTGCTTCTTTGTCAAATATTTTTCCTTTTGTGTGATCTGTTACAATATTATTTTCAAGAAATGCTTTTATTAACCAGTATGGTTCAGATACGAATTTTTGAATTTCTTTTTCTCTATCAACTAAGATAGATAATGTGGGGGTTTGAACTCTTCCAGCAGATAGTGTTAAATATCTTTTTTTAACATTACGAACTGTTTGCATCAATGATTTTGATATGTTAACTCCAAATATAAAATCCAATATATGTCTTGCTATTCCACTATTTACTTGGTTAATATCTAATTTTAACATGTTTTCGTAGCTTTCTTGGATATCTTTTTTTGTTAAAGTAGAAAATTTCATTCTTTGAATATTATCGAGAGTATCATCACCACAAGCATATTTTAAAGCATTGAATCCTATTAAAGTACCTTCTATATCATAATCGCAAGCATGGATATATCTATTTGCACCCTTTCCAAACTTCTTAATTGCATTAATATAATCTTCAACATATGCTTTGTTTTTATCAGTTTCATACAATGGAACCCATTTTAAATCAAAAAGAACTTTTTCTTTTGGATTTTTAGGAGTTACAGTATATAAATGACCAACTGCGGTTAAAACTGTGGTTTTTTTATCTCCCTTTTGAATTTCCCAATAACTAATTTTTTTATTATATTTCTTCTTTTTTGCCTTTCCTAAAGCCATAGCAATTTTTTCTGATGATTTTGGCTTTTCACAAATAATTACTTCTTCCATGTTACACAAACCCTCGTGAAATAATGATGATAAGTATATATCGTATTAATAAATATTAAATTAAGATAATAAAATTGAAATAAAATCAGATTACACTAATTAAAAAAAATGAAATTATGAATTTTTACGATTTAAAAAAGGCATAAGACTCACTACAAGAATCACATATAGGATATTTCCCATAATGATAATGGCTACTATCCTTTTTATTGATATTAAATTCATGATTACAAAGGTAACAAGTTTCTATTTTGACTGTTTCCTCTTTTATCTTAGAATTTTCTTTTTCCATTTTAATTCCGCATTAATACTATAAACAATGTGTATTGATTAATCTTAATATGTTTTAACCAATATTATGTTTTTGTAAAAGTAGTAGTTCAACTGTAGTGAGCTTTTTACCATGTTTAAATCCATCAAATATGCCTTCAGCCTCTTGTTTTTCTTCTTTATTATGTTTAGAAGAAGATTCACGAGATTCATCTCTCCTATTACCTTGGAAGCTACTTAATTTAGCATTAATAATATGGATATTACTTAAAACCATTTTAAAGCTTTCATGTTTATCTGATGCACCATTTTTTGCTTTAACAAATGACTCATGTGCTTCATCAGCCTTTTTCCTAATCTTATCAGTTTTCTTAAAAGACTTAAGCATTTTTTCATGGTATTCTTGAGCATTTTCTGATAATTCAACAACTTTTAAATGATATTTTTCAGAATCTGCTTTAAGTTTATCAGCGACTGCTTTGACTTTTTGATCTTCTTTAAATTCATTTAATTGTTTTCTTAAGTCATTGGCTTTTTTAACAAGTTGATTCTCTTTTTTGATATCTAAAACATTTGTTTCAACAGTTTTATCAATCTTTTCTATTTCTTTTTTGATTTTAAGCATGTCTTTTCTTCCAGAAGAGAAATCGAGATTTTTAATCTCATTATTAACTTCACTACGAAGCTTTTTGTATTTTTCAACTTCTTCATTGGCTTTATTACGCTTATTTTTAAGATCAATAGCTGAATTTAAAATTTCTTTTAAGTCATTATTGAGTTTATTTCTAAGAATTCTTTGTTCTCTAGAAATTTTATTAAATTCGTCTCTTGCATCAGCGATTTCAAGTATTTGTTGTTCATGTTCGTTTTTTTGTTTAAGAACTTCAACAAAATCATTTGCTGGTATGAAACCAGTTTCTGGAAGTTTCTTTCTTTTCCTTTTAGATTTTTTCTTATCCGATTTTGACTTATTTGAATTAGGTTTTTTCTCATCAGGAAGAGTGGAAACATTCACAGACACTTTTTCAGTAAGTTCAACTGTTTCATCAGGAAGAGTGGAAACATTTTCAGATACATTCTCATTAGTAATTTCTTTATCAGAGCTATATTTGTTTATAAGTTCTAAAACTTTGTTTAAATCCTTTTCTTCTATGATAACATCAGCTACTTCTTTAACAGTTGGTTTTGCATTAAAAGCTATGCTTAACCCACTAATTTCTAACATGGATATATCATTTGCACCATCGCCAATAGCTACAGTTTCTTCTAATGAAATATTTTGCTCTTTTATAAGTTCTTTAAGAACATCAGATTTAGCAGATTTAACCAATGAACCTTCTACTTCACCAGTTAGTTTTCCATCATCTTCAATTAAAGTGTTTGTAAATAAGAAATCAACATCAAGTTTGTCTTTTAAAGGGTTTGCAATTAAATCAAAGCTACCACTAATAATAGCTATTAAATAACCTTCTTTTTTTAGGGTTTTAATAGTTTTTTTAGCTCCTTTCATAATCTTAATATCATTAGAAATCTTTTTAATATCTTCTACCGATACTCCTTTTAGAAGTTTAACTCTTTCTTTTATAGAAGTTTCAAAGTCTAAATCTCCATTCATTGTTTTTGCAGTGATTTCTACAATTTCATTTTGGACATTTGCTAATTTCCCAATCTCATCTATGGCTTCACCATCAATTATAACATTATCTAAATCAAATACTACCAGTTTTATCAAACATATCACCAATTATAATAAATTCATCTCAGCAAGTTGTTTTTTTGCCTTACTTACACCGACTTTGGCATCATCGAATGTTTTGGCACCAGTACAAACAACTTTTCCTGACCCAAATAATAATAAAACAACTTTAGGATCTTTAATTCTAAAAACTAAGCCCGGGAATTGTTCAGGTTCATATTCCGTATTTGGTACTTCTAAGGCAATAACTTCTAAATTCAAATTTGAATCTAATTTAGAAGATGCAACAATATTTTGCACTTTTATATCAAATTCATGAGCGATTTCAGTATCAACAGTCCTCATTAAGTCAACAGTTTTATGAATAGCTATTTTAGAGTCTTTTATAGATTTAGCACCCGTACAAACTAATTTTCCTGAGCTAAAAATTAGATGTGCAGTTTTAGGATCTTTTAATTTAAAAACTAAGCCAGGAAATCGTTCTTTATTATACGTAACACCATCTAAAGCTTTACAGACTTCCATTAATTCAATATCTTTTCCAATAGCAGCAGAAGAAACAATATTTTCGATTTTGGGTTCATTTTTAGAACTTTTATCTGTCAAGTTTAAAACCTCTTAATATTCTATATGAAAAAAAGTGAGTAAAGAATTACTAATTTGAGTAAAAATAATTACTATTTAAGTAAAATAATTATATATATATATTTTTTAATTAATATCATATATAAACTTATTTAAATAGAACTACAAAAATTTAATATATGTAATTATTAATTTACTTTTATTATATATATTTATAGTTTATATAATAATTATAAATTATATAATATTTTCTAATCTTGATTATTAACAATCATTATTCTCAAATTATTTTAACTATATTTGATAATCACTTCGAATTTATAATATATATAGTATAAATATATAAACTAATTACTTTAAAATTTTCATTAATGACTTGATTTAATATAATAATGAAATTTATGATAAACATGAATTACAGATGATTAATATTTCATCTTTTAAGATTATTAGGTGATTTAGTGAATAGAGCTATTGAAAAGAAATGGCAAGAGAAATGGGTGAATTCTGGATTATTTGACACTGATCCTAATAGTATGGAGAAGTTATTTATTACTGTTGCTTTTCCATATCCTAGTGGGGCAATGCATATTGGGCATGGTAGAACTTATACTGTTCCAGATGTTTATGGAAGATTTAAACGGATGCAAGGATATAATGTATTGTTTCCAATGGCATGGCATGTGACAGGATCACCAGTTATTGGAATAGCTAAAAGAATTCAAGAAAGGGATAAATGGACATTGGATTTATATGAAAAAGTTCATAAGGTTTCTAAAGCAGATATTGATAAACTCTCAAATCCAGAATATATTGTTGAATATTTCAGTGGTCAATATCATGATGTAATGGTTAGTATGGGTTATTCAATTGATTGGAGAAGAGAATTTAAAACTACTGATGAAACCTATAAAAAATTCATTGAGTGGCAGATAAGGAAATTAAAATCTATGAGTTTGGTTAATAAAGGAAAGCATCCAGTTAAATACTGCCCCAAATGTAATAATCCTGTTGGAGATCATGATCTTCTAGATGGTGAAAGTGCAAGTATTAATGAATTAACCTTAATTAAATTTGAAATTGACGGTAAATTTTTAACTCCTGCTACATTTAGACCAGAGACAATATATGGTGTTAGTAATCTTTGGTTAAATCCTGATGTTAAATATAATTTAGTAAATAGTGGTGCTGAATCTTGGATAATAAGTGAAAAATCTTATAATAATCTTTCAAATCAAATTAAAGACCTAAAAATCATTGAAGAAGTAGATCCTAAAGCTTTAATTGGGAAGTTTGTTAAGAACCCCGTTACTGGTGAAAATCATCCTGTTCTTCCTGCAAGTTTTGTTGATCCTGAATTTGGTACGGGTGTTGTATTTTCTGTTCCTGCTCATGCTCCAGCAGATTACATAGCTTTACAAGATTTAAAAAACAATTCAAAATTATTAAATGAGTATAATCTAAATGATCTTGTGGATAATATTAAAATTTTAAATGTTATAACTCTTAAAAATTATGGTGAAATTCCAGCTAAAGAAATAATTGAAAAGAATAATGTTAAAAATCAAAATGATCCTAATCTAGAAGAAGCCACAAATCAACTTTATAAGATTGAACATTCCAAAGGAATTATAAACCTTGATATTCCTGTATATGGTGGTGAAAAAGTAGCCATTGCAAGAGATAAAATTAAATTAGAGATGATTGATGAATCTAATGCAGAAATTATGTATGATTTTTCTCAGCACCCTGTAATTTGTAGGTGTGGAGCAAATGTAGTTGTTAAAATAATGGATGATCAATGGTTTTTAAAGTATTCCGATGAGGATTGGAAAGTAAAGGCAAGGGAATGTTTAGCAGATGAAAATATTATTCCAAGTGAAGTAAGAACTAATTTAAGTTATTATATTGGTTGGTTGGAAGATTGGGCATGTTCAAGAAGGAGTGGACTTGGAACAAAACTTCCTTGGGATAAACAATGGTTAATAGAACCATTATCAGATTCAACAATTTACATGGCATATTACACAATAGTTAAATACTTTAAAGATTTAAATATTGGTGATTTAAATGATGAATTCTTTGATTTTGTATTTTTAGGGAAAAACAGTGAATCCCTAGATATTAAACCATCTCTTTTATCTAAAATTAGAGATGAATTTAATTATTGGTATCCACTTGATTGGAGATTATCTGGAAAAGATTTAGTTGGTAATCATTTAACATTTCACATGTTTCATCATAGTGCAATCTTTAAAAAGAATCAATGGCCTAAAGGAATGGTTGTTTTTGGAATGGGGCTTCTTGAAGGAAGAAAGATGTCTTCATCTAAGGGAAATGTAGTTTTATTATCCGATGCAATAGAAGAATATGGGGCAGATGTTGTTAGATTATTTTTAACCTCATCAGCTGAACCATGGCAAGATTTTGATTGGAGAGAAAAAGAAGTTAAAGGAATTAAAAGAAGATTAAAATGGTTTTTTGAGTTTTCAGATAAAATTAAAAATATTAAAGGTTCTTCAATTAATTTAAATGATATTAAAGAAATAAAATTAGAAAAAGAAATAGATCATTGGCTAATTAGTCAATTAAATCTAAGATTAAAAGATGCCACAGCAGCACTTGAAGTCTTCCAAACAAGAAAAGCTCTTCAAGATTCACTATTCCTTCTTAAAAAAGACATAGATCATTATCTATTCAGAGTAGAAAATCGTGAAGATGAAAGTGTTATATATGTCCTATCAACATTATTTAAAACATGGATTAAAATACTTACACCCTTTGCACCACACAGTTGCGAAGAACTTTGGCAAAATCATGGTGGAGAAGGATTTATATCTAATGAAAAATGGCCACAATACGACCTTAAATTAATTGATGAAAAAATAGCAAAATCTGAGGAGATTATTGAAAATCTAATTAAAGATATTTTACAAATTAAAAAAATAATAAAAAAAGATGTAAATAAGATTCATATTTACCCATCACAAGACTGGAAATGGAGTGTTTATGAAATAGCTTCAGAGATTGCAAAACCAGATATTGGACAAATCATATCTAGATCAATTAAGGAAGATGTAACTAGTGATAAAAAAGAACTCTCGCAGTTTGCTAAAAAAATAGCTAAAGAAATGACAAAGACAAATTATGTTGGAAAAATAGATGAAATAGCTATTTTAACAAATGAAAAAGAGTTCATATCCAAGCAAATAAACTCAAAAATTATAATTCATGAAAATGATTCATTTGACCCTGAAAATAAGTCAAAACAATCTATTCCATATAAACCAGCTATTTATATTGAATAATAATTTAAATCTTTTTTAAATTTAGAAAATTCATAACTATTTAAAAGTAGAGAAACTAATATTTCTTATTTTAATTTATTTTATAAAAAAAATAAAATATTTAAAATCAACGATTTGAAATTTTCCATGTTTTAAATCAATTTTTTGGAGGAATTATTATGGATGAACATATTATTGAAACAATGGGGAAAACTAAGGTTATCATAAGAGATGGAAAAGTTGTTGAAGTTGGAAATAGTAAAATTGACTACTGTCCACTTTATCATAAATACAGAGGTATTGAAGAGATAATAGTGATGTTGTAAAGGAAAATATGGAATTTAGAATTGAAGATTTTGGAATGTGTAATCCTCAAAGAGAATTAGAGATGAAAGATTTTCTTTCATTTGGAATTTCCGAAATAATATCCCCTCTCTTAGATGAAAATGAGATAGTTATGGTTTGTGAAGGTTGTGGAAATATGCTTGTAACTGATTCAAGTAAAGCACAGGGAATTGGTGGGAGAGTTTCTGGTCTTGCAAAAACAAGCCCTATCCCTGAGATTATTGAAAGAATAGGAAAAGAAAATATTCTTGATTGGGAAAATGCAAGTATAAATCAATTAGCTGGAACCCAATTTGCAATAGATAAAGGTCATAAAAATATTGCAGTTACAGTTACAAATGGAGTTGACAGTGCAAATCTTAAAGAATTGGAAAAAAAGTGATAATGTGAATCTATACCTGTTTTTAGTTCACTCCACAGGAATAAATCAAAATGATGGAAATGATATTTTCAAACCTGTGATGTTGTAACATCTTGTGCTTCTGGCCCACTTAGAGAGATTGGTAGTGAAAAAGCATTATTAAAAGTTGGTAATTCTATCCCTATTTTTGCAGCAAGTGAGAATGGTAAAAAGTTCATTGAAATGCGACTTGATAAAATAGGTAACAAGAATAAAAAATGTGAACCGGAATCCGCCTAAACCATTAAGTTAGTCTTAAACATTAATTTAACTCTAAAGCATTAATCTATTAAAGTAGTTTATTATTCTTTCAAATATTATATTAATGTTTTAGAAAATTTTTCAGTGATGATATTTATATGATTTTTAGCAGGAATATTTTTATGGATGATTTGAACTTTGATATTTTAGATGATGTAATAATAGCTGGATTTAAAGGAAATATTACAGATATTAATGAAACAATAGAGATTGTAAATAAAATTCAGGACAATTGTTGTGATGGAACAATTATTCAATTAATGGATGCTAAAGCTATTGCAGGAATAAAACATGTTAAACATGGGATTGTACATGCTTTTAATAGCTTTCAAAGAGGCACAAATATTGCTGAAGACTTAGGAATAGAAATATGTCTTAGAACAGCAGCTACAAGACAAATTTCAAAAACATTGAATATTATTGGTCTTAAAAAAGGAAAAATGGATATCTGTGCAGTTTTAATTAGTTGTCCAGATTACTTTTTAGATGAACTTTCCACCATATTTAGCAGGGACAATAGTGTTTTAAAAGAGGATGAATCTATTTTAAAAGAGATTTATCATATTTCAAATAAACAACTATCTATTTTTTCAATATCAAATATTTTAATAGGTAAAACATCGGCTCTTATTCTTGAAATTTGATAAATATACTAAAATTTATTAAGTATATTTATAATAAATGACTAATTTAATTATAAGTATAATAATAAAATTAATATTTTATATTTTTAGTAATTTGTGATTTTATGAATATTTTAGACATATTTAAAAATAAAAATGGTGATTGGAGTTTTCTAAAAATTTCAGGATCTTGTGGATTATTTCTAATAATATTAGCAATATTAGTATTTCTTCTTTTACCTGATTTGAATAATGGTTCAATTAATCCTATTGTTGATTTTACTGATGTTGATTTTAAAACAGATGAGTATGGTATTATTAAAGTCACAGGTAAATTTAAGTTTCATGATGGTGATCATGACCAAGTTAATTTTACTAGTAGACTAAGTTTAAAAGCAGGTTCTGGATATGATGCAAATATTAGTGGTTCTTTTAGGAATATTAAAAATAATGAATCATATGATTTTCAAGGTAGTTTGGTACCAAGATCAGCTAATACTGGAAACATAAATGTTATACCATTATCAGAGGTTCAGAGTATTACAATAATATATAATGGTACTATTGTTGAAAAGTGGGAAAATTATAGATAATGGATTTATTCTTTTTTTAAATTAATTAGGTATTACGCATTAGATTAGCACTGTACATTGTAGGGTGTTTGATGCAAATGAAAACATTTAAATACTAAAAAGTTATATATTTAAGAAGTTTTCATGCAAGTGTATTTTTTTGAAAATATTTTGGAGTAAATCTTATAATTTATTTTAATTTGAAAAGTAATTTTAATTAATTATAAAGAATATAATCAGATTTATATAAATAAATTGATTTAAAAAAAATTATTTGTAATAAAATATGGGGGGAATTAAGTGTGGATAAGAAAATAAAAATTTTATGTATTTTATTATTAATAATTCTAGTTGGGAGCATGTCTGCGGGTTATTTAAGAGATGGGATTGAAAAAAAACGTGGTACACTTGGAGTAACGAACATAGGATTATCGAATGATTCTCAGGGTTTAAATGGTGGATATAGTATTGAATGTGAAGTAAAAAATTTAGTATCCTTAAGAACACTTAGAATGATGACTGTTTATTATGATAAGTATGATAATAAATTAGCTGAAAGTCCTTTTGCATTCAATTCAGGTAAAGAGCTTTTATCTAATCAGGAGACTTATGTGAATGAAGAATTAGGATATGATTCTGGAGGTACGGGTGTTAAACCTGCAAAAGTGTGTATATACTTCTTTAGTCAAGATTTTAGTAGTAAACCAATAGATGCCATATATTACACTAGTTTAAAATTTTAAATATTTTGTATAGTGTGTTGAGTTGTTATGATTAATAAAGAAAGAATTATTGAAATTTTAAATGGAAAAAGTGTAAGTAGGACACTTTTTATTGTTTCGTTTTTTATATTTTTATATTTTCTCATCCATAGTGCTGGGACTCATGTTTTAAGGTATGATGAAGTATTTTCACTTCATTTAGTAAAGGATAACATGCAACATATTATTAAACTGACTGCTATTGATGTTCATCCACCATTGCATTATTTCTGGTTGAAATTGGTTGATACTGTGTGTAATGCACTTCATGTTCCTGGTGGTAAAATATTCATTGGTAGTGTTGCATCAGCTATTCCTATATTAATTTTAATGATATTTTCTGTTACATATTTAAGGAAGGAAATTGGTAATCTTTTTGCTGCATTATTTTGTTTTAGTTTGGTATCCATGCCCCATATGATATACTACATGTTAGATGTTAGAATGTATAGTTTGGGTATGTTGTTTCTAACATTAAGTTATTATGTAACATATAAAATACAAAAAGATGAAATTTCTTGGAAAAATTATCTTATGTTAATAATATTAACTCTATGTGGATTATTTACACAATATTATGTGGGTATTTCAATATTTTGTGCATATTTAATGTTGCTCATTTGGTTAATTTTACGAAATGATCTAAACAGAATTAAATGGTTAATATTATCTGGTATTATTAGTGCGGGTATTTTTATTATTTCTTGGGGACCAACTCTTCTTAATCAGATAAAGTATGTGAGTAGTAGTTTTTGGATTGGTGCTTTTGATATAACTACAATATTACATGCATTATTTTACATGTTATGTAATTATAAAATTGGAGATACTACATACACTTTAATTAATAGTCCTATTGGTTGGGATTCTATCCTATTAGGTCTTTTAATATTTACAGTTATAATCATGATTTTAGCTATTTTATTTGATAAGCATCATTTATCTAAATCTGATGAAGAGGATTTTTATAATTTAAATGTTTTTAATTTGCTTAAATTGGTACGGGATAAACTATTATCATGTAATTTTTTAATCTTTGGTTTTACTATTTTTATATTTGAAATTATTATTGGTATGCTACTATCTAATCTCATTGGTAAACCAACACTTCATGTTAGATATTTAGTTGTTACTATTCCAGTAATATGGCTAAGTATCTGTATAGCAATTAAACAAATTCGAAACCATAGCAAGATTTTCTCTACAGTCATTATTATATTTCTTTTAGTTGGTGCTTTTGTATCTTTAGACTATGAATATAGTATGGAGTATGATTCTGAAATGAATAGTATTGTATCACCTTCTAGGATGATAGGAACTTTGAAGTTAATACCCAATGATGATCTTATTATTGATGGTGACTTAACTACTACGGGTATAAGAGAATTAGTAAAGCATCACCCAGACAATGCTACTTATGTTAATAAGCTAGATACTTATTGGGAACCTCCTTTCCTAAATATATATGCTTCCCAACATAACATGGGTACACTTAGAGGAGATCTTATTAAAAGAGTCAAACATGCTTTAGATACGGGGCATTCAGTTTGGATTATTGGAGAATATGCACCACTATATGAAATAAGAGATTCTTCTTTTGGTTTCTTGGATCACTATCAAGTTACTAGGATTCCTTATGCATTTAAAATAAGTCCATTACCGTTTAGAAAATAAAATTCCAAAATCTATAGATGAATGAATAAAAAACTATTTATTCAGTGAGTTAAGAAGAGATTGATTTTCTATTAAATTTTTCTTTATTTTAAAAACTTGTTTGTTTCCAAAGGAAACTTAAGAAATAGAGGTCATGTTTTAAATTTAAGAAAAACGAAGTCTTTCTTTACTTCAATGAAATGAAAAAGATATACATTTTGAACTATTTTATGCTCTAATTTGGGAAGAAAAAATAATTGTTGGATATTAAAATAATAATTTCTTAAGTTGATATATATTATAATTATATTAATTCTAAGAGATATATCATCTTCCTTAGATAATATAAGATTTATTGGGTGATATAATGAAATTAAAAAAGATAGCTGGATTTGAAGCAGCAAAAGAAGTTAATGATGGGGATGTTATAGGTCTTGGTACTGGTTCAACTACTCATTACTTCATTGAAAAGCTTGGAAAGAAAATTGAAGAAGAAGAAATTGAAATTATGGGGATTCCTACATCTTATCAGTCTTTCTTGTTTGCTAAGCAGTGGAAGATACCTATAACTACTTTAGATGAACACGATATTGACATAGCTGTTGATGGTGCTGATGAGATAGACCCAGATTTAAATCTTATTAAAGGTGGAGGAGCAGCACATACTTTAGAAAAAATAGTTGACTACAGTGCAAAAGTTTTCATTGTGATAGCTGATGGAAGTAAACAAGTTGAAACTCTTGGAAAATTTCCTGTTCCATTGGAGATAATCTCAGAATCAGTTAAACCAGTTTTTTCAGCCATTAAAGATATGGGGGCTAATCCAAGTATAAGAATGGGTAGATTTAAAGATGGTCCTGTTATCTCTGATAATGGACACTTTATTATTGATGCTAAATTTTCAAAAATTAACAATCCCATACATCTAGAAAAAGATCTCAATTCAATTCCAGGAGTAGTTGAAAATGGAATTTTTTCACAAATGACTGATAAAGCAATCATTGCTCGTGAAGATGGTCTTAAAAAGATTAATTTTTAATATTTTCTTTTAAACTTTAATTTTATTAGATTGAAGAAAAGTATATTTA